>NZ_JALKAK010000019.1:0-92625 GCF_023015645.1 Pseudohalocynthiibacter sp. F2068 | reverse complement strand
GAACCTGTACCCTTCTAAGAGCCCGATTGAATGCAACCTCACCTTGATCATTGATACCGTGAATTTGAAAAACATTCTTAGCCAAATCTAGGCCGATTGTTGTAACCTGCATTGGGTGGCTCCTCTCATAAGCAGTTTATGACAACTGCACTATGGCGCATTGCGACGCCGGTTGATGCAGGAGCCATCCACCCCATCCGCTCTGCTGACCTTTGCGCACCGTGCAGCAAAGGTCAGCAGAGCGGACTTTTCGAACTTTCAATGCGGGTTCTCCAATGGCAGATATCTGCACATTGCGACCGCAACGAAAGACCGCGCGCGCAGAAGTAGGCCTTCGCAATTATCGGCTTTCTACTAATCTCGACCGGGCATAGGTGATTTTGGGCTCCTTCCTGCGGAATTCAGGTGACCTCGAACAACGCTGCAGCGCCCATGCCTCCGCCAACACACATGGAGGTCACCACGTATTTTACGCCACGACGCCTCCCCTCAAGCAGAGCGTGCCCGACTTGTCTCGCACCTGTCATGCCATAGGGGTGGCCGATGGAGATAGCTCCGCCGTTTACATTGTAAATCTCGGGGTCAATTCCAAGATGATCGCGGCAATAGAGAACCTGGCAAGCGAAAGCTTCGTTGAGCTCCCAAAGCCCTATGTCTCCGATACTGAGCCCTGCGTTCTTTAGTAACTTGGGTATGGCATATATCGGGCCGACCCCCATTTCTTCCGGTGCGTTGCCTGCAACGACCATGCCTCGGTAAATGCCAAGTGGCATGAGACCGTGCTGGTCAGCCATTTTCCGTTCCATCAGTACACAGGCCGAAGCCCCATCTGAAAGCTGACTTGCGTTGCCAGCGGTGATCACACCTCCTTCGACAACCGGGTTCAGAGCCGCGAGTGTTTCGGCCGTCGTACTCGGCCGGTTCCCTTCGTCTTTCGATAAGGTCACCTCTTCCGGAGTTTCCTCCCCGGTTTCGCGGTTCTTGACCCGTTTGGTCGAGGTAATCGGAACGATTTCGTCGTCGAAAGCGCCAGCCGCCTGTGCCCGTGCGGTCCGTTCCTGAGAAAGAGCAGCGTACTCATCCTGAGCCTCGCGGCTTATCCCATAAACTCGCGCCACATTTTCTGCCGTCATCAACATGGGCATGTAGGCATGCTCAGACTGAGCGATGACGTCCGGATCTTTTTCGTCTCCGGCCCATTTCAGATAAGCATTCTGAACCGCTGAAATGTTTTCCTGCCCACCGGCAACGGCGACGTTCTGTCCATCCACGATGATCTGTTTTGCAGCCGTCGCAATGGCCGTCAGCCCCGATGAGCATTGCCTGTCGATCGTCTGGCCTGCCACGGTGTTGGGAAGGCCAGCCGCAAGCGCGGACAACCGACCAACATTTAACCCGCCCGTTCCACCTGTCAGGACCGACCCGATGACGACATCTTCAATCGTTCCTGGGTCAACACCAGCGCGGTTAACCGCATGCGCAATGGCATGGCCCATCATGGTCGGTGACTTGATGTTGTTCAGCCCACCCTTGAAGGCGACTCCTATTGGTGTTCGAGCGGTCGAAACGATAACGGCTTCTCTCATGGTTTTTCCTTTTTGGCATTAAAGTGCCCAGCAAGTGTCATACCCTTGGAACCCAGTTCTTTCAGCAAACTCGCTGGGGTGAACCACATCTCGCCGTAGGCACCAAGCGACTGCCGATAGTGGTGCATTCTCTCCAGAACATGGCCCAAACCAATCTCATCGGCGAAGTGCATTGGACCCCCGCGCCAGTTCGGGAAGCCATAGCCATTGACCCAGATCAAATCACAATCACCGGGCCGCACCGCGATTTCTTCTTCAAGGATTAGAAAGCCCTCGTTGATCAAGGGATACAGGCACCGTTCAAGGACCTCCTGATCCCCGATTTGTCGGCGCGTCACGCCATGCCGTTCTGCCAATTTTGTGCTGATTTGAACAATCTCGGTGTCTTCAACCCGTGTTCGGCCCTCGTATATATAGCTTCCACGTCCGGTTTTCTGACCCAGTCGACCCAATTCAAAGAGTTTATCCTGAACTGCCTGGTATGTTGGATCATGTGCGATTTCACTTCGCCGTTCCTGGCGCACGCGGGCGCCCACATCGACCCCGGCCAGATCCGCCATCGCGTGAATGCCCATGGCCATGCCGAAGTTCTCAAGGACGTCATCCACGCGTTTCGGCGTCGCCCCCTCAAGCAGCATACGGGACCCCTCGCGGAAGTATGGCTCCAGCATCCGGTTTCCGACAAAGCCGTAGCAGACGCCAACCGTGACAGGGAGCTTTCGGATCTTCTTGGCAACCGTGATTGCCGTTGCAATGACGTCAGGAGCGGTCTTGGCGCCACGCACCACCTCCAGCAAGCGCATGACATTGGCCGGGCTGAAAAAATGGAGACCAATCACATCCTCCGGGCGGGACGTGACCGCAGCGATTTCATCAAGATCCAATGTCGATGTGTTCGAGGCCAGCATCGCGCCAGGTTTTGCGTGCCGGTCCAGGGCCTCAAAAATCTGGCGTTTGACAGTCATGCTTTCAAACGCCGCTTCAATGATCAGGTCAGCTTTCGCAAGGTCGCCGTAGCTGAGCGTCCCGGTGGCGTTGGCGGCGATTGCCTCTGCCCGATCGGCACTGAGCCGCCCTTTTTGGGCCGCACGCTGGAAATGCTCCCGGACCTTTTCCAGCCCCAGTTCGAGCGCGCCTTGCGTAGTTTCAAGAAGCGTGACCGGATACCCCGCCTGCAGAAAGGCAATGGCAATGCCGCGCCCCATTGTTCCGGCACCGATCACGGCAACCGATGAAATGCTACGTGGTCGGTCAGCACGGGTAACGCCCGGAGCCTTGGTGCATTCACGCTCTGCAAAGAACAGGTGCCGCCCCGCGCGCGATTGAGGTGTGTCGAGTAGTTCGGCGAAACCTGCCTTCTCTTGTACCAACCCCTCGGCCAGCGGCAACTCGCACGCGGCCTCGATGGATACCAAGCATCGTTCAGGGGCGACAAGGTTTTTGGACTTTGGTGCTTTCTGGTCTCGGAAACCCGCGAGAAACCCCTTTGGATCAGGGTGTGTGACGGTCATATCCGCGCAACTGCGTTTCGGATCGCCCTTATGGCTGACACGGGTGGCGAAACCCAAAACATGCGCACGAAAATCCTGGTCGTTCTCAAACAGCGCATCGACCAGCCCACACGACAGGGCATATTCGCCTTTCACCGGATCACCCGAGAGGATCATTTTCGTTGCCACTTCCAGCCCGGCAATCCTTGGCAATCTCTGGGTCCCACCGGCGCCGGGCAGCAGACCCAGCTTGATTTCGGGGAGGCCCATCACCGCATCCGGAGTGGCAACACGGTAGTCACAGGCAAGCGCGATCTCCAGAGCGCCTCCCATCGCGGCACCACCAATAGCCGCAACAACGGGTTTCCTGCACGCCTCAATCGCCAGACACAGGTCCGGTAGGTCGGGTTTGTCCCACACTTTCCCCGTGCGAAATTCCACGATGTCAGCACCTCCACAGAAGAGCGGCAGGGCTGAGCACAGAACGACAACCGCAATCTGGCCATCGGCTTCCAACTCGTGAATAGCAGAAGAAAGCGCCTGTCGCATCTTCTGGCCAAGTGCGTTCACAGGCGGGGCATTCAGTTCTACGAAAGCGACGTCACCCGTGCGTTCAATGGAAATCATGTTCGGCAACCTTAATTTTTCTCTTGGGCGAGATCTTTTTCGATCTCTGCCCAATCGTCGAAATGGATCACGTTGCAGCGTGAATTTACGTTCTCAAGCCAGACAAAGACCGAGATGAATGGCTGGTCATAGACACGGGTGGCATGTGGCTCGCCCGCTTCGTTCCAGATAAGCGACCCGGCCGGATAGTCCTGCCATTCGCCAGATTTGAACCGCCAGCCCGATTTTTCGGACAGGTTCAGGTATAATTCGGGCGCGTCGTGGTCATGGTCCCGATAAAGTGTGCGCGGTCCAAGCATGAATATGCCCAGGCTGAAGTCCGGATGGTGATATCCGCAAGCGTCAGGCCCGATGAGCAGAGTGTGCAGGTTGCACTTTGTGTATCCCTCCCCCAAATCAGCGCCGGGGGGATAGAACTGAGCGTTGTCTTCGCGCCAAACCAAATCATCTCTGGAGGCCGCCAGACAGCTTGCGATTTCGTGCAATTCGGGGGCCGCAATCCCGGCGATGGCGTCTTTCAGGATCTCATCATGCCTGGTTCCTTGAGGCGGAGTGTCAATGAGCCGGCTTTCGCACAGGTCCATGCCTGCCAGCTTTTTCAACGTGAGATCAACTCCGCACGCGTTACTGCGGCGAGTTTCCAAATACCTGATGATTGAATGGATGAGCGCCTGAATTCGGGACTGTTTGTCTGTCATGCTTTTATGTCCGAACGACTTGAAATATCTTGCCGAACGACCTTTTTGTCGAGTTTGCCGACGCTGGTTTTGGGAAGTTGCTCTACGAAAAAAATCTCGTCCGGAACCGCCCATTTCGAAAGCTCGCCAAGGCCGACACGTGACTGAATTTCTTCCATGACAACGTCGCGCACGAGGTCCGGGTCTGCATCTTTTGAAAGCTGAGCGACCAGAACCGGCCTTTCGCCCCACTTAGCATGAGGCAGTCCAATCGCAGCAACTTCTTCAATGCCGATGCAAGAAGATGCAAAGCCTTCAAGTGCCAGCGAGGATATCCATTCGCCACCGGTTTTGATCACGTCCTTGAGGCGGTCGGTGATCTGCAACGATCCATTCTCGCGGATATATCCAACATCCCCGGTGTGCAGATACCCACCCGACCAAAGCGCATCCGAGGCTTGCGCGTTGCCCAGATAGCCTTGTGTCAACCAGGGAGCTCGAGCAACAACTTCGCCGGTTGTTTCACCGTCATGAGGTACATCCTGCATATCAGGTGTCACAACGCGCAGATGGACAAGCGGGCCGGGAAAGCCGGTTTGCGCCTGTACCTCGGGATCATCGCTGGACAAATCCGCCACCGTTAGAAACGGACAGGTTTCGGACATCCCATAGGCTGCATGCAATGATATGCCCACCGTCGCAGCGCGGTCCTGCAGGCTCCGTGGCAAGGCAGCCCCGCCAATGATAACTTTCCATTGACTCAGGTCAGTTTGCCGGCAATCGGGATGATCAAGCACCATTGACAAAATGGTGGGCACGCAATGGGAAAAGGAGACACCTTCGGCCGCAATCAATCGCAGAATTGTATCAGGCGTGTAGCGACCGGGATAGACTTGACGCAGCCCCAACATCGTCGCGGCATAAGGAAATCCCCATCCATGGACGTGAAACAGGGGCGTCAGCGGCATGTAGACATCACCGCGATGAAATCCGCCGTTCCCGGGACATGCGCCAAAACCAGCGATCAGCCCTAATGTATGAAGCACCAGCTGACGGTGTGAATAACTTACCCCCTTGGGGTTGCCAGTGGTTCCGGTCGTATAGAACAGCGTGGCGGTTCGGTTTTCATCGAAGTCCGGAAAGTCAAAGTTGGACGGTGCATCCCCTGTCCAGTCTTCGTATCCTTCACCGTTTCCGATCGGGACAATGGTGATGTCCCGATCAAAGCCTGATTTGATTTCATCAATGAGCGGCATGAAATCCTGATGCACAATGATCAGGTCCGGCTCGCCGTGATTGATCGTGTAAAGAACCTGCGTGGGTGACAAACGTACGTTGATGGTGTGCAGGACCGCGCCCATCATCGGAACCGCGAAGAAACACTCAAGATAGCGGTGAGTATCCCAATCCATGACGCCGACGCGCATGCCTTCGCCAATCCCGCTGACCTTAAGGGTATTGGCAAGTCGCCCAATGCGTTCGTTGAGTTCAGCATAGCTCAGTCGCATATCGGTGCCGCTGACGATCTCTTGCGTGGCTGACACGAGCCTCGACCGTATCAACAATTGTTTGATCAGCAGTGGGTAGCCATATGCATTTGACGAAGGTAATGTGAGGGCCATGCAGGCGGAATCCTTGGGTTTCTTCGCCTGCCAATCTGGCACTTCTTATTGAGTTGAAGAATTGAAAGATTTTTGCTTTCATCAAGATTTTCTAACCGATTCATTCGCGTTGTAATTTGCGTTTCATCCTGTGAAAAGATAAAAATACAGATGACCATCTGGACTCACAGGTTCAGATGTCAGTTAATCCTGCTAAATGATGAGCGGGGTGCAATTCATCAAGGAGGCCCATTGGTGACTACCCATATGCCCACTTTGGTTTCGCTCCGCGCCTTTGAGGCGGTGGCGCGTCATAAAAGCTTCCGCAAGGCAGCCGACGAGATATGTGTGACGCACGCGGCGGTCAGCCACCAGATCAAAGCACTGGAAACATCAATCGGCGTTAAACTGCTGGAACGCACAAGCCGTTCGGTCGAACTGACACCGGCTGGGGAGCAATATTACCCGCCGATCCGCGAACACATTCAGGGAATCATCAAAGCCACGCGGCGCATCCAGACACCTGAGGAACCGGACGTGTTGCTCGTTCAGTCCTACGCAAGTTTCAACACGATGTGGCTACAGCCTAGATTGGCAGATTTTCTTCAAGATAACCCGGACACGCGCGTGCGCATTATTTCTACCTTTGAGGATGGTGATTATGACATGCACCGATTTGATGTAGGCGTGTTCAATGCGCCACCATTTGACAAACGGTTCGACTATAGCCCCTTTTTCGAAACTGATATCTACCCGGTTTGCGCGCCAGAGGCTTTGGGCTCGTCAAACGGTGGATTGCCGCTGGAAGAGCTAAGAAATTTCCAATTGTTGAGTGTCCCAAGCACATGGAATGAGCCGGATGACTGGGACTGTTGGTTGGATGCGGCAGGCTTAGACCGCGGCACTATGAAATTCGGCTCGATTTTCGACAATTACCCGCTTGTCCGTGAGGCTGTTCTGAACAATCGCGGGATCAGCGTCGCAAGGGCACCATTTTGCGCCCGTGATCTTGAAAGGGGGCGTCTGGTCAGACCGTTCGACATTACGGTGCCAGAGCCAGGCCGCTGGTATCTGGCGACGCAAAAAGAACGTGCACCCAACCCAAAGCTCGATACGTTTGTTGACTGGCTGTTCGAACACATCGAGGCCGACCCAACCATCCGGTTCTTCCGGGCCTGATCTGTTGAATTCCAGCTCTGCCATCAGCGCGCGTCAGGACTGACGCGCACCTGCTTCGGATGCGACGCGAGGGACAAGAGCGCGAACCAGTTCGGTCATATCCAGGGTGCCGACCGTCTGCTCCCCATCTTTGACAACATAGGCGTGTGACGTATCCCCGCCGGACAACGCTTCAACATGCGGGATGACCCCACCATCCACCTTCCCTCTGCGCAGATGCGCGCGGCAATATTGCAGCCAAAAA
This sequence comes from Pseudohalocynthiibacter sp. F2068, assembly GCF_023015645.1. Lineage (NCBI taxonomy): Bacteria > Pseudomonadati > Pseudomonadota > Alphaproteobacteria > Rhodobacterales > Paracoccaceae > Pseudohalocynthiibacter > Pseudohalocynthiibacter sp. F2068. The sequence continues at coordinate 85,221 of NZ_JALKAK010000019.1, read as the reverse complement.
AAATCCCGTGGCCCTTCAATTCGGACAGTCCGGTATCCAGAATGGCGTCTGTGAATAACGTGTCGTTCTCAGGTGAAGTCCCACTGCCGGTCAGCGCTTTCCGAATCAACGCTGACCGTCCTGGGGTGTCATCAAATCACTCATTTCGTGTGCATGCGCTTTTTGGTTTCGCGCACACGTTCCGTTGCCTCCGGGCTGCCGTCGTGAAAGCTGCCGAACCAGTTGTCCCAGGGCATTTCCGGGCCGCCATAATTGCATTCGAAATATCGGTGATGCAGTTGGTGGTGGAACGACCCGATCTTCAGGTGGGCCTTGTCCCCAAGCACCAGGTTTTCAAACCCGGCATGCGACGTGGCTGAAGCAAGTGCCAATGAATATCCGATGAAGAGGAAGTGGATCGGATGCGCGGGCACAACCAGGAAGATAAGCAGCAGACTCATGTAGCCGACATGCTCGATCGGATGCATGGAAAAGCCCGACCACGGTGCAACTGAAACACTACGGTGATGCACAGAATGCACACGCTTGTAGATCCATGGGATGTGCAGTGCGCGGTGTAGCCAGTAGAAATGGAAGGATTGTACAACAGGCAACAACAGGAACAGGGCAAAAAACCAGATCGGATTGCTCCGGGCCGTGATCATCGGTGCCCATCCGTTGGCGTAAGCCATCCAAACGATGGCATCATACAACGTCCAGACCGTCACGCCAGATAGGAGCGCGTAGGTGACATTGTCCCAATACTGGTCGTTCCACAGGAAGATGCGCGCATTCTTGGCCGGTCCGCGCCGGTCAAACTTGTAATCGTCGCCTTGCTTCTTCCACCCGTAAAGCCACAGGTGCAACCCTTGGGCAAAGAAGGTCATCAGGATCAGGTTGCGCGCCCAAAGCTGTAACACCCAACCCCAACTCAAGCGCTGCATCTGCTCCAAGGGAGGCACCAGCCACGCCCAGATGGCCCAAGCCATCAGCACGTATATCAGGTATTCGGTGATCGGCAGCCAGTTGGTCGCAAACCACCGGAGCGTTGCCATCGGCCGTGGCGGCCAAGAGAACAGCGGCGTTACGGCGACAGGCAGGTCTGGATGCCAGTTCCATTCCTTGCTGGTGCCAGCTTTCAGCTGCTCATCCCTGGCCGACATGTGCGTTCCCCTATCCGTCCAACCAAATCTTATCCATGTGGATTTCAAAGGTCGGGTGCATGCCCATTCCTTTCACGTGAGGGCGGCTGTGATTGTAAAGGGAACGCCAATAAGGTTGCGTCACCACACCTTCCTCCAACATGATGTTCTCCAGCTTGGCCATGATGCCACGGCGCGCGTCTGCATCAGGGGTTGCCAGCGCATCTGCCAAAAGGCTGTCGAACTCGGCATTGTCGAAACCCGTTTCGTTCCAGGCCTCACCGGACCGATAGGCCAGCGCCAGAATTTGAACGCCGAGCGGGCGCATGTTCCAGTTGGTCGAACTGAACGGAAACTTTGCCCAATCATTCCAGAAGGATGCACCGGGGATGACGGTTCGCTTCACCTTGATGCCCGCGTCTCGCAATTGCGCCGCCATGGCATCGGTTGTGTTCTTGCGCCAGTCATCGTCAATCGAGACCAACTCATGCTCGTAGTCGCCCATTCCAGCCTCTTCCAGGAGAGCCATGGCCCCAACGGGATCATAGGGCAGCCGATCTACTTCGGCATATTCAGGATGGATGGGGCAGACATGGTGGTTCTGCGCCGGGATGCCCAGCCCGTTGACACCAAGTTCAAGCAAGACCGAGTTGTCTACCGCCATTGACAGGGCGCGACGCACGCGCGCGTCGGCATAGGGTTTTTCACCGTTTACTTCGGTGGATTGATTGGGCCGGATGACAATGGTTGCCGCCGTCACGGCTTCATTCTGCTCCAGACCCAGCCCGGTCAGAATGGCCACATAATCGCCGCTGGATTCGTAGTTTGCGTCGATTTCCTCGGCTTCGTAAGAGGAAACGATGATGGTCGGGTCAGTGCCGACGTCGATGTATTCGATCCGGTCGAGATATGCGCCATGGCCCTCGTTCCACCACGTGTGTCCGTCTTTGCGGACCAACACGGCCTTCACGCCGACTTCGTGGCTTTCCAAGGTGTAAGGACCAGTGCCCAGCGGTGCCTGAAAAGGATCCGCGCTTCCCGCGTCGGGATGCACGATGGCCGCAGGATAGTCAGCCATGCCCGCGATCAGGGTGATGTCCGGTTTGGGTAGATTCAGACGGACGGTCAAGTCGTTGACTACTTCGATGGCACCCTCAGCAGCTTTCCCCGTATTGGTATCAATCAGCGTCCCGAACCGGCCCGCCATAGAGTTACCCTCGGCATCCTTTTCACACCACCGGTCAATATTGTACGCCACGTGCTCTGCTGTCAGAGGATCTCCGTTGTGCCAGGTCACCCCAGGGCGTACGTTCAGAATGTAGGTTGTTGCATCATCGCTGATTTCCCAGCTCTCCAGAAGCATAGGCTCAAAGGTGAACTGGTGCGTGTAGCGCACAAGGTATTCAAGCCAGCCCCGGCTGATGTTGGCTTGTGGGCTGTCATCATAAGAACGCGGATCCTTGCCATCACGTACAACCATTCCGATCCGGATCGTTCCACCGGTCTTAGGAGTTTCAGCGGCCTGCAAAGGTGAGCTCATACCCAGCATGGTGTATGCGGTCGCGGTTGTGGCACCAAACGTCGTCGCCATAGCAAGAAATTCGCGCCGGCTGACATCGTCATTTTTGCGTCTCACATCCCGAGCGGATGCTTCGATGCGGGTTGGCAGGGTATCACTGCCGGACTTGAAAAGTTTCATTTCTTCCTCCCGTGTTTGGCGGGGAGTGTGCGCCTTGACCAGAGCCCGAGACTAGCTGAAATCTTGAACATCTTTTTCCCCTTGCTGTTGGCACATTTAGAATGGAGAGAAACCCCAAACTAAAATCAGCCATGTTTGTAGTGGAAATTTGTATCGGCAGGCATATGTACAAAGAACTGAAAAGAATTTTGAATCATGTACGAATAGTAACCGTTGGCAGATTGATCTTCGGCATATGTGCGAAAAGCGCTCGTTCCAACGAAGCCTCTCAGGCGCAATAATGATTTCAGCCGTTTTCGAGCAAATTTGCATTCACGGGCCGAAGGCTTGTGTTCACAAGCCAGTGACTGGCAGGCCGATCTCATCTTCGGCTTTGCCCGACGGTCGAAAAGAGGCGCTTTTGCACGTGAGGATGTCCGCTTTGCGCTCATCGCGCCCGTTCTTGCGTTACGCAGCAGTCGACACAATGGGCTGATTTTGTTGAAAAAGTCGTTCGATTTTGTGCTTTTGGTTTTGGTTCGGCCCATATTTTGTTTGGCAATTTGAGGTTGTGCTGCCCTGTTATCCTGTGGTGGACACCAACGGCTTGAGCTTTGCCAATTTGCGTAGGTTTTGGGCGGTTGCGGCGAGGGTAAATTCGTCTTGGACGCCACATGGACCTCGTAATCGGAGTCTACCTAACCCGAGGATGCGTTTGAGGTGGGCGAAGAGCATCTCGACCTTCTTTCGTCGCTTCTGAGCGGTGGGGTTAAATTCAGATGCTGTGCATTGTCGGGCAAAGTCTCTGACGATCTCGTATTTCTCGCGGCTGACGCTGCGCGTGGCGGTGTTTGGGCAGCACTTGGCTTTTGATGGGCAAACCTGACATTCGAGTTTGAGACTGCTATATTGGCGACGTCCGGCTTTGGTCTCGCGCCTCGCAGGGTCGGAATAATTTCGTCTGGTGTGGCGGAGCTCTTTTCCTTCCGGGCAGATGTATCGGTCATTGTCTTCGTCCCAGGTAAAATCAGATCGCGACCACGTGCCGTCCTTACGTTTGGAATTGTCGAAGATCGGGATAAAGGGGAGTATTTGCCGCTTCAGTGTCAGCCACATAAGATTATCAGCAGAGCCATATGCCGTGTCTGCAGCTACCCAGTCGGGCTTGAGACCAAAGCGCTCTTCAGTGCGATAAATCATCTTCCGCATCGCGCCCACTTCCGCCTGTCGGATCGACCTTGAGGCATCCACATCCACAATGATCGCGTGATCTGTGTCGATGAGGTAATTGGTAGAATATGCAAAGAATGCTGGGCCTTTGCGGGCAGCAGTCCATTGACTGGCTGGGTCAGCATGAGCGGTAAATTTGGGCGTGACCTCACTTGCTCCGCCAAAGGCCTCATCATCAAGAGTGCTGAGATACTCACGCACCGCGCGCGGCGCATCTTGAGGATCAGCATCTCGGGCCGCCCAGTCGTCGGGATTGCTGGAGTTCTGTTTCTGAACATCCGCAGAAATTAAGCTGGCATCCACGGCAAAGCCCTGACCGCCAACCAACCCTTCTTCCATACAGCGCGCAACCGTCGTCTCAAACACATGGCGCAGCAGTTCACTCTCACGGAAACGCCCGTGGCGGTTCTTTGAAAAGGTAGAATGATCGGGGATGCGGTCCGCCAGATCCAGGCGACAAAACCATCTGTATGCCAGGTTCAGATGCACCTCTTCGCACAGCCGCCGTTCGGACCGAATGCCAAAGCAGTAGCCCACCAGAAGCATCCGGATCAGCAGTTCTGGATCGACAGAAGGACGGCCTGTATGACTATAGAAATCCGTCAGATGGGCGCGGATGCTGCTCAGATCAACAAACCGGTCAATCGACCGCAATAGGTGGTTTTGAGGGACGTGCTCCTCCAGCGAGAACTCGTAAAACAGTGCTTCCTGCGCTTCCTGCTTTGGTCCCATCATCGCAAATCCCCCGTTCAATAAACAGATTGAATCAGCAGCTTGTCCTTTGATCAAGAAATAGTTTTTCAACAAAATCGGCTCAGAGCGGTAGTTCGCTGCTCTCAACATGTATGTTCGCTCAGCGGACTTTGCCGCCGTAGCTCTTTCGTGTGTGTGCTGACGCAGCATTCGCTCGCAGGTGCGGCACAAAACACGCAGCGAAGCGCCAGATTTCTCTAAGCTGGCCGTTCAAGAGCAGCAAACCCGCAGGACTCTAAGCCAACCTCTCGTTGCGATCATTTTCAGCCCGCAACCAATCCAAGAATGCCTCCGAGCCCTGAGACATCGGCTGATCCGTGAAAAGGATAAAGTAGCCCGCGTTTTCAACTCTGACATCGGACAATCTGACAAGCGTTCCGTCGCCGAACTCAGGCGCGACCAGATCATCCCAAAGGGCGATCCCCTGGCCATCCACCACCGCCTGGACGCGGCTGTTGGAGTCCGGAATCGTCAAGCTGGAACGTCTGGGTGCGTACGGCAGCCCTGCAGCTTTGTGCCAGGCCCGCCAACCCGCATCGCCGGAACTGTCCCCCAAGAGCGGAAGCTGCCTGACCGCCTCGGCCAATCCAAGCTGCCTTACCTGCTCTGCGACTGCGCGGTTGGCGGTTGGGACGGCAGGTAAGGACAAAAAAAGCTCACTCTGATAATCTTTCCAACCGCCAATGCCCCAAAGTATTGCCATGTCCACCCTGACGTTCTTCAGCATGCCCGCGGAATTGATCGGTTCGATGCGCAGGCTGATGCCGGGATTGGCCTCGAAGAAGCGTGTGAGCCTTGGCGACAGCCAGCGCAACGAGAAGTAGGTCAGTGCGCCAACGGTCACGGCACCTGAGGCTGTGCCACGCAGGTCTTCGATTTCACGGTCGATCTGGCTCAGGGCCGTTTGGGACACATGCCACAGCCTGCGCCCTTCTTCTGTCAGTTCCAGTTTTGCGTGCGCGCGCTCGAACAGTCGAAATCCGAGCTCCGCTTCAAGCTTGTTGATTTGGTAACTGATCGAGCCTTTCGATTGATGGACCTCGTCCGCCGCCTTGGTCATCGACAGATTGCGGGCAACTGCATCAAAGGTCTTGAGGGAATCATAGGAACGAAAGCGCATAGGAATTGTCTAATTTTTTCGAACGACTTGTGCAAATCATTAGATTTGCGCCAAGCGCAGATGGCCCAATATCTTAATCACAATGCGTGGCATCCATCTGTCCTTGTCGAAGATCACCCGCAGATGTCTAATAACTCTGAACGGTGAACAATATGACAACCGACCTCTCGCACTATCGTTTCGTCGCCAAGGCTTTGCTGAACAAGGGCGCGCGTCCGCGCGAGCTTGCCCGCACCATGCCGGCCCATCCGCTGAGCTACATGGAACTGCCCTATGATCCCGAATACACGCTCTACAATTCGCGCCTGACACCCGAGAAACTCGACACGGCCACAGATGACGAGATGTATTGGGCCGTACGCACCAATGTCATTTTCCGTCACACCGGTGAATTGCCGATCGAAATCAGCGGCGCTGACGCCGAAACGTTGCTGAACAAGGTGTTCACCCGGAGTGTCAGCAAGGTGAAGCCAGGCCGCTGTTCCTATCAGTTTGCCTGCTACCATGATGGAGGCATGATCACCGATGGGGTCCTGTTGCGGTTGTCGCAGGACAGGTTCTGGATGGCCCAGGCCGACGGCGATCTTTTCAGCTGGTACAAGGCGCATGCCGAGGGTCTGGACGTAAAAATCCACGACCCGAATGTCTGGGTCAGCCAGATTCAGGGTCCACGGTCACTCGAATTACTAGCCGCTGTTCTGGACGGGCCAATGCTCGATCCCTTCCGCTATTTCGACTGTGCCGAGGTTTCCATCGCGGGGCAGACCTGCTGGATCAGCCGGTCAGGCTTCACCAATGAACTGGGCTGGGAAGTCTACTTGCTGCCTGACACTGACATAGCAGCCATCGGCGACCGGATCATGGAGGTAGGTACTGCGTTCGATATCCTGCTGACCGGCACGCCGGTGTTTCGGGCGCGGCGGATCGAAGCCGGGTTGCTCAATGCCGGGTCGGATTTCGGGGCGGACACCACGCCGTTCGACGCAGGGCTTGGCGGTTTTGTCGAGTTCGACGACCGCGATTTCATTGGCCGCAAGGCGCTGGAGGCCGCTGATAAACCCTGCCGCACCTGGGGCATGCGGGTAACTGGCGGCGTGGCGCAGCTTGGTCGCGTTATGACCGTCGGTGGCAAGGATGTCGGTCGAGTTTGTTCCTCGGGCTATTCGCCTTACCAGGGCTGCGGTGTTTGCATGGTACGAATGGATGACCCCGCACAGGGTCCGGGCACCCAGGTCGATGTGCTCTGCACTGATGGCTCTACCCGACGCGGTGAGCTCTGCACCCTGCCGATGTACGACGCCGACCGCCTGATCCCACGCGGCAAGTTGGTTGACATCCCGACCAAACGGGTCGCGGCGGAATGACCATGTATAACCTAACGCTCTCCACCTCGCACTTCCCGGCGCAGAATGACGCGGAAATTCGCGACGTCACGGTTGGCGGGCTGCTGCGAGAGGTGGCTGCCACCCATCCGGATGCCGTAGCAATGGTGGATGTCGCGGACGGTGGTGACTGTGGCCAGTCATGGACCTATGGCGAGCTGCTGACGCGGGCCGAGAGCCTTGCGAATGCCCTCGTCACCCGGTTTGAGGCGGGTGAAAGGGTCGTCGTCTGGGCACCCAATATCCCTGAATGGATCTTCATGGAATATGCCTGCGGATTGTCGGGGCTGGTTCTGGTTACGGCCAACCCGTCCTTTCAGGCCTCCGAGCTCAAATATGTGCTGGAGCAATCCGGCGCCGTCGGCCTGTTCATGGTTGATACCTTCCGAGGCAATCCGATGGCGGCAATTGCGCGCGAAGCAACAGACGGCAACACAGCATTGCGCGAGGTCGTCAATCTGGAAGATGCGGGTGCGCTTTTCACCATCGGAGGCCGACCCGCCAAACTGCCAGATGTCCAGCCGGATGATCCCGCGCAGATCCAGTACACCTCGGGGACAACTGGTTTCCCAAAAGGCGCGGTTCTCAGCCACAAGAACCTGGTGAACAACGCGCGGCTTTTCTGCGCGCGCAAGCAGGTTGGGCCGCAGTCTGTCTGGGCCAACTTCATGCCGCTCTTTCATACGGCAGGCTGTGCAACGGGGGCATTGGGGTGCCTTCAGGCCGCAGCCAAGATGCTGCTGATCAAGCGGTTCGACGCGGATGTCTTTGCGCGACTGATCGAGGAACAAGGCGTCACAACCTGTTTCGCCGTTCCCACCATGCTGTTTAACCTGCTGGAATCGCTTGACCGGACCCCGCGCGACATGTCCTCGCTTGAGGTCATCACGACAGGCGGCGCGCCAGTGCCACCCGATTTGGTCCGCCGGGTGCGGGACCGTCTGGGCTGTCACCTGCTCAGCGCTTTCGGGCAGACGGAGCACAGCCCGATGATCTGCCTGAACCCTGTCGAGGCAACGTTGGAGCAGATCGTGGAAACGGCTGGCCAGCCGCTGCCACAGACCGAAGTTTCAATCCGTTCGCCTGAAGACAATCGGGTGCTCCCAATAGGTGAAGTAGGCGAGATTTGCGCGCGATCCTACGCAGTGATGATCGGGTATAACGATAACCAGGAGGCCACTGCCGCCGCCATCGACGCAGACGGTTGGCTGCATACCGGCGACCTGGGCACGATTGACCGCCAAGGTTTCGTGCGCGTGACGGGACGTGTGAAAGACATGATCATTCGCGGCGGTGAAAACCACTTCCCGGCCGAGATCGAGGCGGTTCTTGTCACCCATCCGGACGTGGCACAAACGGCCGTGGTCGGCCTGCCGGACGAGAAATGGGGGGAAGTGATCGCGGCGTTCATCCTGTCTGACACGGCACCTAACGTGGAACATCTGCGCACCCACTGCCGGGCGCATTTGTCGGCGCAGAAAACACCGTCGGTTTGGGTGCATGTGCCGTACTTCCCCCTGACAGGCTCTGGCAAGGTGCAAAAGTTCGTCCTTCGTGAGAGGTTCCTCGAAGGCAGTTACGGAGAACGTCTGGAATGAGCGTACGCATTGAAAAGAACGGCCCCGTCTGGACCGTAATCCATTCCCGCCCCGAGGCGCGCAATGCCATGGACCCGGAAAGCGCCGAGGCGCTCTATGACGCATTTCGTGCCTTCGACGCCGACGATACCGCAAGCGTTGCCGTGTTCTGGGGCGAAGGCGGGGTCTTTTGCGCCGGGTGGGACCTGAAACATGCAGCCTCCCTTGCCGGGGCAGAGGCGCTCGATCCGTTTGACTTTCCCGACGAGGACGAACTGCCGATGGCGGCCATGGGCCCCAGCCGGTTGGAGTTGTCCAAACCGGTGATCGCCGCTGTTGCTGGACCAGCAGTTGCGGGCGGTATGGAACTGGCCCTCTGGTGCGATATCCGGGTTATGGAAGAGACCGCGTTTATGGGTGTCTACTGCCGCCGTTGGGGCATTCCGCTGATCGACGGTGGCACGGTGCGCCTGCCGCGCTTGGTGGGCGAAGGTCGCGCGATGGATCTGATCCTGACCGGCCGCCGCGTGAATGCAGACGAGGCTCTGCGAATTGGCCTGTGCGAATACGTGGTGCCTGAAGGCAACGCGCGGACTAAAGCCGAAACGCTGGCCCATGACATCGCCCGTTTTCTCCAAAGCTGCATGCGCGCGGATCGCCGGTCCGTGCAGGCACAGCACGGGTTGCCGCTGCGCGATGCGTTGCGGCAGGAGTGGCAGGGCAGCAAAGCCGAGGTCACCAAAGGCATCGAAGGCGCCTCCCGCTTTTCCGGTGGCAAGGGGCGGGGCGGCGATTTTAGCGATGTATGACCTGACTCTCACCACCTCCCATGTTTTGGCCCAATCCGACATAGAGGCGCGCGAGATCACTATTGGCACATTGCTACGTGAAGTCGCCTCGGCGCGGTCGTTCTGTTCCTTGTCGACGAGTTTCGCGGCAATCCGATGGGCCGGATCGGGGATGAGATCGCGGCGAATATCCCAGCGATGCACGAAGTCGCAGACATGGAAAGCGCCGTCCTTAACGCGCAAGGGTCGCACAAACATGTCCCCGCAGAAAACCCCGAATGTCTGGGTGCAGGTCGAAGACTTTCCCCTGACCGGCTCGGGCAAAATCCAGAAATTCATCCTCCGCGACCGGTTTGTCGCAGGGGAATTCACCGAACTCTGAACAACAGGACACGCCATGCAAGATTCCACACAACATTACATTAATGGGCAATGGGTTGCCTCTATAGACGGGCGCGAGATGGCCGTGGAAAACCCCTCCACCGAAGAGAAGATCGCAACAATCACGCTGGGCGGTGATGCGGATGCCGATGCGGCTGTTGCCGCGGCCAAGACTGCCTTTCCGGGGTGGGCGGCGACAGAACCCGAGGCCCGGATCGACGCGCTGGAACGGCTGATGGACATCTACAAGGAACGTGCGGGAGAAATGGCAGAGGCGATAAGCCACGAAATGGGCGCTCCGATTGCTTTGGCGCAGATGGCTCAGGTGGGGGCCGGGGCCGGGCATCTGAAAAACACCATCCGCACGGCGAAGGGCTTTGCCTTCGAACGGCCACTGGGCGACCACGCGCCTGATGACATGATCCTCTATGAACCGGTCGGCGTCTGCGCGTTGATCACGCCGTGGAACTGGCCGATGAACCAGGTAATGCTCAAGGTGGCTCCGGCGCTGGCCGCAGGATGCACGATGGTGCTGAAACCAGCTGAACAGGCACCGCTCAGCGCCATGCTGCTGGCCGAGATGATCGAAGCAGCCGGTTTCCCGCCCGGTGTGTTCAACCTTGTGAACGGCGATGGAGCGGGTGTGGGCGCGCATATCACAGCGCATCCGGATGTAGACATGGTCAGCTTCACGGGTTCGACGCGAGCAGGTGTGGCGATCACCAAGAGTGCCGCGGATACCGTCAAACGCGTCAGCCTCGAACTGGGTGGCAAGGGCGCCAACATCATCTTCGCTGATGCAGATGAAAAGGCGGTCACTCGAGGTGTACGCCATTGCTTCAACAATTCGGGCCAGTCCTGCAACGCACCCACCCGGATGCTAGTGGAAAGGTCTGTCTATGATAAAGCCATCGATACAGCACGGAGGGTCACGGAAAAAACCGAGGTCGGACCTGCAGAAATCGAAGGGCGCCAGATCGGTCCAGTCGTATCCGAAACCCAGTTCAACAAGATCCAATTCTTGATAAAACGCGGCATTGATGAAGGCGCCACTCTGGTTGCGGGTGGTCTGGGTCGCCCCGACGGATTGAATCGGGGGCACTTTGTCCGCCCCACCATCTTTGCTGATGTGACGCCAGAGATGACCATTTGGAAGGAAGAAATCTTCGGGCCGGTCCTTTGCATCACACCCTTTGACGGTGAAGACGAAGCCATCGCATTGGCGAACGACACACCCTATGGCCTGACCAACTACGTCCAGACCACTGATAAGTCCCGCGCCCGCCGTGTAGCTCGTCAACTGAGGTCCGGTATGGTCGAGATGAATGGCAAGCCCGGCGGGGCCGGGTCTCCATTCGGCGGAATGAAGCAATCTGGCAATGGCCGTGAAGGCGGGGTCTGGGGGCTGGAAGAGTTCCTCGAGGTCAAGGCCGTCAGCGATTGGGGATGAGTATGGCAAAGGTTCTGCACGGGCGAATGACGGGAAAGTCCCGCGGCCTGTGAATTGGCGATCGGACACACGCTGCAATGTGCATCAACGACCGGTCTTTTCGCCGCAATGCGGAACGATCCATAATGCGGTTGCAGCATATTTCGTGCTACGAGCGCACGTAGCGCGAAAATCGAATTCACGGAGCGGGCTCCAAGCAAAAGTTCGCCGCGTTCAACACCAACGTCCGCTCAGTGCCGAAAACAGCTATGGGCATCGAGTAGTGAAAACAGCTAAGGGACGAATTTAGTTTTCAAAGGCCGATTAATTCACAGGTGCTTATTGACCATGCCGATACAGTGGATTATGCACTGCTGAGCACGAGCGGGCGTTGTGTAGTGGTAAGACCTTAGCCTTCCAAGCTAATGACGCGGGTTCGATTCCCGCCGCCCGCTCCAAAAAATATTTTCCGACACATTACCTACAAAGAAACTTTATTAAGTTACCCATCTAATTGTAATTAAGGATAAATTAAGGATTTGCGCGCAAGTCTTCCAAGCTAATGACGCGGGTTCGATTCCCGCCGCCCGCTCCAGAAAACTAATCCCCTTGCAGCAGAGTTAAGATCAGTTTCAACTTTTTGATATTAAAGGTGGAATTTTTGCGCTCCGCCAGACTCCCATGTCCTGAAACATGGTTTCGTTTTCAACATCATTCCATTCTCAAGGTGCACTCTAACCATATCGTCTTGTTGATTGGACCCATGGGTTCTAAGACGTTGTTTGAGCAAAGGGAAAATGACCATGGCAGCACCCGAAGTGCACAGCGAAAAAGAGCGTGCAAAATCCAAGAAAATTGGACCGATAGCGGGGCTATTGCCTTTCATCACACCTTACAAAGGCCTTGCGATGCTTGCGGGTTTTGCGCTTGTCTTGACGGCCGGACTTTCTTTGGCAATGCCTTTGGCGGTGCGTCGCGTGATCGACGGTTTTGGCTCAGACGATCTTTCCCTGCTCGACAAATATTTTTTCGCGGCTCTTGCGATTGCCGGGTTGTTGGCGCTGGGTACGGGCCTGCGGTACTACATGGTGACACGGCTTGGTGAACGGGTGGTTGCTGACATTCGAAAGGCTGTCTTTGCGCGCGTCATCGGGCTTAGCCCTGGTTTCTATGAAAATATCATGACCGGCGAAGTTTTGTCCCGGATCACGACAGATACAACATTGATTTTGTCGGTAATCGGCTCTTCCGTTTCTGTGGCCCTCAGGAATGTTCTGATCTTCCTCGGAGGAATGGTTTTGATGCTTTTAACCAGCGCAAAACTAACCGGTCTTGTGTTGTTGATCGTGCCAGCAGTGCTTGTGCCAATCATTGTGCTCGGCCGTAAGCTGCGCGGTCTGAGCAGGGACAATCAGGACTGGATCGCCGCCAGTTCCGGAAATGCATCGGAGGCTCTGCTGTCGGTTCAAACGGTACAGGCGTTCACGCACGAAACTCAGACACGGGAGAGTTTTTCGGAGGTGACAGAGCGTGCGTACCATTCTGCGAAAAGTCGTATAGGTACGCGTGCCCTTATGACTGTAATCGTAATATTTCTGATTTTTTCCGGTGTCGTTGGCGTGCTTTGGATAGGTGCGCGTGATGTACGTGCTGACCAGATGAGCACCGGAGCACTTGTGCAATTCGTAATTTATGCGGTTCTGGTTTCTGGTGCAGTGGCGGCATTGTCTGAAATTTGGGGAGAGTTGTTACGGGCGGCAGGTGCAACAGAACGTCTTGTTGAGCTTCTGAACGCCGAAGATCAGGTGACTGACCCAGCATCGCCCGTTCCTTTGCCTGCGGATGTTAAGGGAGCGATCACATTTGAGGAAGTGACTTTCCACTATCCGGCGCGTCCGGAACAGGCGGCCCTGAACGGCATATCGGTTGAGATTAAGCCAGGAGAGACCGTGGCTTTGGTTGGTCCGTCAGGTGCGGGAAAGTCAACGGTCCTGCAGCTTTTGCTTCGGTTTTATGACCCGGAACAAGGCACAATCCGGATTGACGGAGTTAAAATAAAGGATATGGCACGCAGCGATTTCCGCCGCGTACTGGCGCTGGTTCCGCAGGACCCGGTGATATTTGCGGATACAGCTCGGGAAAATATTCGCTTCGGGCGCCCCGACGCAACGGACACCGAAGTGGAAAATGCAGCTAAAATGGCCGCAGCACATGATTTTCTTACGGCATTGCCGGATGGGTACGACAGCTATGTTGGTGAGCGTGGCGTGATGCTTTCTGGTGGTCAGAAACAGCGTATCGCAATTGCTCGCGCTGTTTTGCGCGATGCAGCCATCTTGCTATTGGACGAGGCAACTTCGGCGCTTGATTCAGAAAGCGAGCTCGCTGTTCAAAAAGCGGTAGAGGAAATGTCTGCGTCCCGGACAACGTTGATTGTGGCGCACCGACTGGCGACAGTTAAAAAGGCCGATCGCATTCTGGTGTTCGATCAGGGTAAAATTGTTGCGAGCGGCAGCCATGACGATCTTGTTGCAGAAGGGGGGCTTTATGCGCGTCTGGCACGGCTTCAATTCACCGAAGGTCTGGCCGCTGAATAGGAGTCGCGCAGCGTCACTCTTGCACGATGTTAAAAATCCCCGCATCTTCGAGATAAGAATACAGGACCCGGAGAGGAAACGGGACAGGGGAGGAAACAGCCTATGGGCAAATTTGCGACCAAAGCGGATCGTGATGCAATTGAGAATGAATCTGCGTGGGAAGATAGGAACCTTCCTACAACGCTCTATCAGTTTGTAACGAATGCCAGAGACAAATACGGTGCGCGCAATGCCGTGAGTTACCAGATAACATCTGGTCCAAATGATAAAGCTGAAACGCTGACATGGAACCAGTTGCACAGCAAAACGGTTCAGGCTGCAAATCTGTTTCGGAGCTTGGGTATCGGTGAGAACGATGTCGTCGCTTACTTGCTTCCCAATGCGGTTGAAACGGTTCAATCGCTACTTGGTGGCGGAATTGCGGGCATTGTAAATCCAATCAACCCACTAATGGAACCCGAGCAAATTGCTGCAATATTGCGTGAAACCGAGGTGAAGGTTTTGGTCACGCTTAAAGCTTTCCCAAAAACAGACGTGCCACAAAAAGCAGCGGAAGCTTTGGCTATGGCACCAAATGTCGAAACAGTACTTGAGGTAGACCTGCTGAGGTATCTGAGCCCGCCGAAAAGCTGGATCGTACCACTAATTCGCCCCAAGAACCCTGTAAAGCATAAAGCCAGGATTCTTAATTTTAACGCAGAAGTCGAAAAACAAAACACGACCTTGGACTTTGAGGACAAGTCAGAAGATCGTGTCGCGGCTTATTTTCACACTGGCGGGACAACGGGTATGCCGAAGGTTGCGCAGCACAAGTATTCAGGCATGGTTTACAATGGTTGGCTTGGGCATACGCTTCTTTTCTCTGAAACAGACACCATCATTTGCCCGCTTCCATTGTTCCATGTGTTTGCAGTCTATCCAATCCTGATGTCGATGATCGCGTCCGGAGCGCATGTTGTTTTTCCGACACCTGCCGGTTACCGCGGTGACGGTGTCTTTGACAATTTCTGGAAACTCGTTGAGCGTTGGAAAGTGACCTTTATCATCACCGTGCCGACCGCATTGTCAGCCTTGATGCAGCGTCCGGTAGACGCGGATGTTTCATCGCTGCAAACTGCGTTTTCCGGATCGTCGCCTCTGCCGATCGAGCTGTTTAATCGGTTTGAAAAAGCGACCGGCATTGAAATCGTTGAAGGCTATGGATTGACTGAAGCAACCTGTCTAGTGTCATGCAACCCACCGGCAGGATTGAAAAAAGTCGGATCTGTCGGTTTGCCGTTCCCGCATACAGATTTGAAAATAGTGCGGAATTCTGCGAACGGCCCGGTGGAATGCGAGATAGATGAAGTCGGTGAGATCTGCGTAAGTAACCCCGGAGTTTTCGCAGGGTTTACCTATACGGAATCTGAAAAGAACCTCGATTTGTTTCACGATGAAAAATTCTTGCGCACGGGTGATTTAGGGCGGCTGGACGCGGATGGATACCTTTGGATCACCGGACGCGCCAAAGACCTTATTATTCGAGGTGGGCACAATATAGATCCGGCTGAGATTGAAGAGGCGCTGGCCGGGCATCCAGCTGTTGGCTTTGTTGGTGCCATTGGGCAACCAGATGCGCATGCAGGTGAGTTGCCATGCGCTTATGTTGAGCTTGTTGCCGGTGCAAGCGTTACGGTTGAAGAACTGAGGGCCTTCGCAAAAGAAAACATTCACGAACGCGCGGCGCACCCTAAGCATGTGGAGATTTTAACAGAGCTGCCAAAAACAGCTGTTGGAAAAGTCTTTAAACCGGATTTGCGCAAAAGAGCGATCACGCGTGTCTATGATGATGCGTTGGAACAACTTGGTCTGGCCGCAGCTATCGATGAGGTCGTCGAGGATAAAAAGAGAGGTCTTGTTGCGCGTGTGCGTAGGAAGGACCATGTTGATGAAGAGGCTGTTCTGCACTGCCTTGGGAATTTCACAAGGCCATGGGAGTGGGTGGATTAACGCGGGCCTTAAACGAATAAAAAACGGGCGCTCGATTGAGCGCCCGTTTTTTTTACTGGGAAGGGAAAGGATCAGTTTGTACAGGTGATCGGAATTTCCACAACCTCGGCGCCTCTGCGCGTGCGAATGGTGCAAACACGTTCCTGCTCGACTTCAACCCGCTGTTGTTCAACGATGCCGAGCAGCCTGTTCTGATCTACCTCAATTGCTGTCGCCAGTGTGTCATCATTGTTCCCAACTAATGAAAGAGAGAGCCTGCCCGTTGCTTGAGCCTGAGCGAGTGATGCAACCTGTTGCGGCGTGATTTGTACGGTTACGGTCCGTGCAACACGGGCGCTCTCGCGCTCTTCGTTTGCAGATTGGTCAATTGCGATAACGTCAATACCAGAGTCGATAAGTTTTGTGACCTCCTGGTTTTGGCTTTGGCCAGACCAGTAAACGTCAACACGGTGACCGGGGCGCAAGAAGCCCGAAACACCTGTGCTGGCATCCACGTCAATCGTGAAAGCGCGCATTCCAGGCTGAAGACGTGATGTAATGCCAGCAATCTGGCCAGTTTCCGTCAGCTTAGATTGCATGACAGCTTCGTCTTTTTCGATCGTGCGAACGGCAGTCCGATACTTGGCTTCACCTTCGGGGAAGATTTCTTCCATTGTATGAAATGTTCCCTCAGGGATAGCCGTTTCAGGCCACTTAACGGCGCGCAGGTCTTCAACGGTGACGCGCTCTCCGTATTTGATTTCGCGGGTTACAACGTAAACATCCACGGTGGGGACAATCGCAGCCCGCGCAGCCCGCTCACGTGCGAGTTCTGCCTGGTAGGTACCCATATAGCCTTTGGCCATATAGACCGCAAAGCCAGCAAGGCCTATTCCCAAAATCAAGACCAATCCAAAAATTAGCCGCATAGCGAACCCTTTCCACTCTCAATATTAGATCTCAGCTTTTTTAGCTGATTGTTCGATCCTTTGTTGCCCTTATTGTTTCCAACAAATACGGCAAAACGATGGTCAAAGGATGATGTTATGGCGAAGTTTTTAAACAGTTTTTGCAAGAAATCTTGCAATAAAATTTAGGGGTTGATCAGAACCGATTGGTGATGGCCTGAGAACTGATCGTACCGGAAATATCACCTGACATGTCGGTTGTGCCTGCCCCTACGGCAACCATGACGCTAATGCAAAGGCCGACAATTGCGGCAGTTATCACAACCCAATCAACAGTGACTGCGGCGCTCTCTTCCTCTTTGAACTTTGCAATCCGTAATTGCATATTGTTCTCCAGTAACTGGGTTTTCCGCCATTCGGTCACTTAAGTTTCACTCAGCTTACACGCGATATCGCTTTAAAATATGGCGATTTATTGGGTAAAACAGGGTTTCATTAAGCATTTCATCTGCTAAAGGCTCTTAAAAATATGAAAGGCCGCGCTAGTGAAGCACGGCCTTTCAATGTCTTATGTATCAACTTAGTAAGTTGCGATGCCCTGAGTTGCGAGGCTACCAGAGATCAGGTCACCGAGATCCGCAGTTGCACCACCAACAGTGGTCATGATTGCGATACCGAGGCCAACGATGGCAGCGGTCAGAACAACCCAGTCAACAGTGACTGCGCCGGATTCGTCTTTTGCGAAGTTTTTGATGAAGTTCAGCATTTTATTGCTCCTAGTGAGTGTATATTGGCGTTCGGCCAAAGATTAGTAGGTTGCGATACCCTGAGTTGCGAGGCTACCAGAGATCAGGTCACCGAGATCCGCAGTTGCACCACCAACAGTGGTCATGATTGCGATACCGAGGCCAACGATGGCAGCGGTCAGAACAACCCAGTCAACAGTGACTGCGCCGGATTCGTCTTTTGCGAAGTTTTTGATGAAGTTCAGCATTTTTTAGCTCCTAGTGTGTTGAGTGGCGCTCGGCCAAAGATTAGTAGGTTGCGATACCCTGAGTTGCGAGGCTACCGGAGATTACGTCACCGAGATCCGCAGTTGCACCACCAACAGTGGTCATGATTGCGATACCGAGGCCAACAATGGCAGCGGTCAGAACAACCCAGTCAACAGTCACTGCGCCGGAATCGTCCTTTGCGAAGTTTTTTGCAAAATTGAACAGTTTCATTTTGTATCCTCTGAAGTCTGGTTCGTCGTTTCCACTACCTAGACGGAGACTTAAATTGATATGATCAACTCGGTTCCGCTTTGGTATGAGAGAATAAAGCCCTCGGAATGGGGCAAGAGTTTGGCGCGCATCGTACTTTTTTGGTGTTCCTTAAGATTTTTGCGAAAAATTATTAATACGCTGAAAAATAATAACTTTTTTTTTACTTAAAGTGCCCGCACTGTGTCAAAGATGCTAAATATTGAGCAAATATGTCGAATTTGCCTAAGTGTGGTGCCTTAAAACTGGTTTCGGCGGCTTTTTTTTGCGAGAACAAACATGCAAACAACAACGGGGCAGAGCAGGTACCGCATGAAGCGGCGCTTCGTATCATCAATATTAATAGTCGCTTCGATATTGGCGACTGAGGCACTTGCTACCGAGCCAGTGTCAGGGACAGATTTTACCTTTCGGCGCGTTAAAGTACCCGAAGCTGGCAGCACAACGCCACGCATCAATGTTCAGATCGATCCCGAGGCTCAGATAGCGGCGCAAGCGCTGCGTCAGCCGGAACCTTCTGAAACAGAGGCGCCAGAGCTCGGCGTGCTGGAATGGTACTGGGCAGAAGTTTCACCGGATCTTGCTGACGCGAGTCCCGGTCGATTAGAGGAAGCTGTTTCTCACCTAGGCAATGCGCCAGAAGGACAGGCTGTTGCTGTTCCCAGGATTCAAAACCTTCAGAACATCGCTGAAGCCCACGGAACGGAGATTCTGCTGGCGACAGTTGGAACAAATGTCTCTCCGGCACTCGTACTGGCGGTGATCGGAATCGAATCTTCTGGACGCATAGATGCTTTAAGCAGTGCCGGTGCAGCAGGTCTGATGCAGTTAATGCCGGCAACCGCTGAGCGTTTCGGTGTTGCAGACCGCAACGTTGCATCTGACAATATTAGAGGAGGCGTGGCCTATCTGAACTGGTTGATGGAAGAGTTTGACAACGATCCAGTAATGGTTCTTGCCAGTTACAATGCCGGCGAAAACGCTGTGCGAACGCATAGCGGCGTTCCTCCTTTCGCTGAGACCCGCGCATATGTGCCTAAAGTTTTGGCAGCATGGTCTGTCGCAAAGGGTTTATGCGTGACCCCACCTGAGTTAATTTCGGACGGATGTGTTTTTGCAGTAAGAGGCGCGAGCACAAATGGCTGAAGTAAAACCATTGGTGCTGGATGTTGATGGCACCTTCCTGCGAACTGATATGCTATACGAGTGTTTTTGGGCCGGCTTAGGCAAGCACCCGATTAAGACTCTCAAAACCGCAATGCGGTATTTCACACGACCGGCAAAGCTTAAAAGCGCTTTACTTGAGATTGCAGACATTCGAACTGATTTGTTGCCCGTGAATCAAGAAATGAAAGCCTTGGCAAACAAAAGTATTGCAGTAGGACGGGACGTGGTTCTTGCTTCTGCTTCAGATCAGCAATTGGTCGCGCGCCTGGCGTCGGATCACGGCCTAAGCACGCGTGTATTCGCCTCGGACGGCGAAACCAATCTAAAAGGGAAGGCCAAAGCAAAGGCCCTGGTTGATGCGTATGGCGAAGCTGGATTTGACTATGCGGGCGATAATAAAGCAGATCGTGCAATCTGGGAGCATGCGGAAAATGCGCTTGTTGTAGGGCATCATGATGCGATCGTCGCCAAGCTGAGTGCGATGGGGAAAACGGTTACTGAATATCCCAATCGTTTGCACATCACGGATTTGTTTCGAGCGATACGCCCCCATCAATGGGTTAAGAACATTCTGCTGCTTTTACCAATGATTGCAGCGCATAGCTTCAGGCTGGATAATTTGTTCATGGTCCTTCTGGGCATGGTATCTTTCTCAGCAGCGGCGTCATCTATCTATGTTGTCAATGATCTTCTTGATCTTGAGGCTGACCGTTTGCACCCCACCAAATGCCGTCGCCCGTTTGCTCAGGGGACCGTTCCGATCAGCGTTGGAATGGGGATGCTTGTTGTTCTCGGTGTTTTAGCGATTGGCCTTGGCGCGTTGCTT
Source organism: Pseudohalocynthiibacter sp. F2068 (assembly GCF_023015645.1). Lineage (NCBI taxonomy): Bacteria > Pseudomonadati > Pseudomonadota > Alphaproteobacteria > Rhodobacterales > Paracoccaceae > Pseudohalocynthiibacter > Pseudohalocynthiibacter sp. F2068. Next base: position 65,031 of record NZ_JALKAK010000019.1, on the reverse strand, counting down.
GGCCCTGCATTTCTTGCTGTTGTAGTTGTCTATATAATACTGTCGCTGGCCTATTCGCTTCGGCTGAAACGCATGCGATGGGTGGATATCGCGGCGTTAGCGGGGCTTTATACATTGAGAGTCGTTGCCGGAGCCGCAGCAAGCAAGGTCGATGCATCTTCTTTTATGCTTATCTTTATCTTTCCGGTCTTTATCACGCTGGGATGTGTGAAACGACTGACGGAACTTTCGCTCACGACGACGGACGATAATTTGCCTGGGCGAGGCTATGGTCGCCAGGATCGTGGTGATTTACTTAACATCGCGGGTCTCGGGATGTTTTTTGCGCTGCTGATTTTCTTCCTTTACAGTTTTAGCGAACAGGCACGAACATTATACCCAAGCCAATGGGTGCTGTGGATTGCCCTTGTTCCGATTGCTGCCTGGCTGTTTCGCATGGTGCGGTTGGGCTACTTTGGTAAGCAGGATTACGACCCAATCGTCTTCGCGATGAAAGATAAACGCGGCGTTGGCCTGCTACTGCTCACACTTTCGCTCATGTTTTATGCCGCAGGTTTGTTTCACCAATGGTTTGGAATCTGATCGTGCAAAATTCTAGACCGACAGTTTTTTGAATATCCCTTCGGGGATCGAGCGAATGATCAGCATAATGTAGCGCCAGAAGAACGGTGTGTAGATCACGTTCTTTTTCTTATCCACGGCACGCAGCAGGTCGCGGGCAACCTTCTCTGGCGGCGCAACAAGAAACATTCCCTCTATGCCCCATGTCATTGCGGTGTCCACAAAGCCGGGTTTCACGGTAACAACGTGGCCCCCGGATCGGTTAAGCCTATTACGCAGACCCGACAGATAGGTGTGAAACCCAGCTTTGGCTGCACCATAGACATAGTTGCCAATCCGGCCCCGATCACCTGCAACAGACCCAACACCGATAACAGTGCCAGATCCGCGTTCTTCCATAAGAGAGGCGAGACCTTGCAAGAAACGGGCAGGGCCTGTGAAACTGTCCGTCACGGTGCCGTCGATCAGGCTGGGTTCTGCGTCAATCGCGTCTTGTGGTGGCATTGAGCCGACGAAAACGGCCACATTGATTATTCCTTCTTCGGCGGAGACGCGGTCGTAGATCGCTGAAAAGCTCTCAGGCTTGCGTGCGTCAAAGAAAACGGGTTCCGCCACCCTGGCGCCTCTGACGGCGCTATCAGTGGCGCTGCGCTTTAGGTCATCCATGTCGCGGCCAGCAAAAAACACTGCGTCACCGCGTTCTGCAACGGCGCGTCCGAAGGCTCGTGCCATGGAAGATGTTGCGCCAAGAATAATCCAACTCTGCATCATAGTGTCGTCCTCAGGTCTAGTCGGCGGATCAGGTCGGTTGCGAATTGTCCCTCAGGGTCTGCTTTTTCAACTTCATCAACCCACGCAGCATGTTCCGGATACATCGACTTGATACGCGCACCCGTCGCCAGAGAATCTTTCGCAAGATAAAGGCGCCCACCCGCGAGTTGGGTCATCTCTTCAAGCCGGCTGATCAGAATTTCGGCTTGTGGACGGTTCGGAAAGTCGACGGCCAGCGTATACCCTTCCATCGGGAAGGACATATTGCCAGCCCGGCCAGCGCCCATACGTTTTAAAACAGCCAGGGGTGACGCAAGCCCGGACCGTGCGATCAGCTCAAGCATCTCTCGCAGGGCAGCTGCCTTCTCAATCGGAACGACACATTGGAACTGATGAAAGCCGCGTTTTCCGTAAAGCTTGTTCCAGTCATGAATTGCATCCAACGGAAAGAAGAAGTCGTTTATCGGCTTGACCGAAGTGCGCCCGCTTTCAGGAACACGCCGATAGTAGGCTGCGTTAAATGCCTTTACGATTGGTTTTGAAAGCGCGAAAGCAGGTGCATTGAATGGAACGGACTTGGGCTTCTTTTGTGCGGGCATCAGGCCAGAGCCTGTTTCAGCCTCTTCAAGTATACCACGCCCAAGGTTATTCCCTTTGGCCGTTGCATCAATCCAGCCGACTGAATATGTCGCTGTTGAATTGTCGAGAAGCGTCAGGAAGTCCTCGTAAGATTCCGCACGACGCTCTGTCACCATCATGACATCACCCTTGCAGGGCAGCATCTGTAACTTGACCGATACAATAATGCCGGTTTGTCCAAGACCACCGACTGTGGCCTGAAACAGCTTTGCAGATTTCTTCGGCCCAATGACTTTCTTGCCAGAAGGTGTCATCAGAACAAGACTAATCACATGTTGCCCGAATGAACCGTTGCCATGATGGTTTTTACCGTGCACGTCATTTGCGATACAACCAGCAACGGTGGCAAATCCAGTGCCTGGCATAACGGCAGGCAGCCAGCCACGTGGTGCAAAGAGGCGTGCAAGTTCACCAATCTGGCATCCCCCTTCGACCTCTAGAGTGCCTGAATCAGGATCAAAGCCGATGATACGGTCCAACCGGGTCATATCTATTGCGGCCCCACCATCATTCAAAGAAGCGTCGCCATAAGACCTGCACATGCCTATTGCAGGTGCGGGCGTCTCCTTTAACGCAGCAACTAGATTGGAGACGCGCTCCGGTCGTGCAACCTGGCCAGTTGCAGTGTGGACCCGGCCCCAGCCAGCGTATTCAGTTGTTTTCCAGAGCATACTTAACCTTTAATGAATGGCGTTCCGCCAGTGGAAAAATGAGAAGCCCAACGCAAACCACGCAACAGATAGTTGATAACCGATAATCCGAACAGCGCCAGAAACAGTATGAAAGACAGGCGCAAAATCTGCGCTTTGATCTCTTCCCATTCAGTTGTCGTTGCAAGCGCGACAAGGCCGGTCAGAACCAACGCAAGTAATCTGCCAAACAGCAGAGTATCGCGCCATAGCCGTGCGGCACGCGGTAGGGAAGGGCCTGTATTTGCGTTGCTCAATGTCATTGCCTGCGAACTAGCGACACAATAGGGCGAGATTATGTAGCTGATTGGGGCGAGAATATGGACCAGAACCTTAAAAAACAACAGGTGCAGGCGTTTAAAGTGCAGATCGAATGAAGGTTCGGGCATTATTAATGCACTGAATAAAAAACCGGGAGCGATTGGCCCCCGGTTCAAGTATTCGCGATGATATCACTAAATCAGTTCACGAGCGTCGCTTCTGTTGCTGCGCGCGCTTCTTCCTCGCTGACGCCGTCTGCAAGCTCAACCAACTTCAGTCCACCTTCGACAACATCAAAAACACCCAGGTTAGTTATGATCCGATCAACAACGCCTTGGCCGGTCAGCGGAAGCGTGCATTCCTTAAGCAGCTTGGACTCGCCGTGTTTTGAGGTGTGATCCATCACAACGACAACACGACCGACACCAGCCACCAGATCCATTGCACCACCCATTCCCTTGACCAGCTTGCCCGGGATCATCCAGTTCGCAAGATCGCCGTTTTCGGCAACCTCCATCGCACCCAGAATGGCCATCGCGATTTTCCCGCCGCGGATCATGCCAAAGCTTTGCGCCGAGTCAAAATACGAGGTTTGCGGAAGTTCGGTAATAGTTTGTTTTCCGGCATTGATCAGATCAGCGTCAATGTTTTCTTCGGTCGGAAACGGGCCCATGCCCAACATTCCGTTTTCTGATTGCAGCGTTACTGTTACACCTTTTGGAATATAGTTTGAAACCAGCGTCGGAATACCGATGCCAAGGTTCACATACCAACCATCCTGAAGCTCTTGCGCCGCACGGGCGGCCATTTGATTTCGATCCCACATGGTCTGTCCTCCCCTTAAGCTGCGCTGATGGTGCGTTGTTCGATACGTTTCTCATGCTCACCCTGAATCAGGCGGTGCACGTAAATTCCGGGCAGGTGAATGCTGTCCGGGTCGAGTGAGCCGGTTGGCACAATCTCTTCGACCTCTGCCACGCAGATTTTGCCACAGGTTGCGGCGGGTGGGTTGAAGTTGCGTGCTGTCTTGCGAAACACAAGGTTACCGGTCGCATCCGCCTTCCAGGCCTTCACAATCGAAAGATCAGCAAAGATGCCGCGTTCTAAAATGTAGGTTTCACCGTTGAAATCCTTGTGCTCTTTGCCGTCAGCAATAACTGTTCCAACGCCCGTTTTTGTGTAGAATCCCGGGATACCGGCGCCACCGGCACGCATCCGTTCAGCGAGTGTGCCTTGTGGGTTGAACTCCAGCTCAAGTTCACCGGACAGATATTGACGCATGAACTCTGCATTTTCACCAACGTAGGAGGAGATCATTTTCTTGACCTGTTTGGTTTGCAGCAAAATGCCAATCCCAAAATCGTCAACACCTGCGTTGTTAGAAGCAAAGGTCAGATCCTTGGTGCCGGCTTCCTTGATCGCTTCAAGCAAAAGTTCCGGAATGCCGCAGAGGCCAAAACCACCAGCTGCAATAAACATGCCATCGTGAAGGATACCTCCAAGTGCTTCGGCCGCCGAGCCGTAGACTTTTTTCATCTTTGTCTCCTTTGCAAATTTTGCGTTGGATGGATTTGTGGCGACAGCGTGAGCGAGAGTCAATGAATTGCCGCACCGCAGCGTCAGTTTGCTGCGCTCTAAATAGTTGCTGCTATCCGTCCGGGTTTATTTTGCAGCAGCCTTTTTAGCGGGCGCCTTCTTTGCCGCTGGTTTTTTCTTCGGAGCAGCCTTTTTACGTGTTGGCTTTTTACCCGCTTTTTCGGTGATCAGTTGCAGTGCAAGCTCCATTGTTACTGATGTGGGTTCCACATCTTTGGGCAATGTTGCGTTGACTTTCTGCCATTTTACATAAGGGCCATAGCGGCCCTCCATGACATTAACTGGTCCGCCTTCGGGGTGTTCTCCAAGTTCAACAAGGGGTTTCGCCGCTTTGCGTGCGCCGCCTTTTGCAACTTTCTGCGCCAATACCTCAACAGCCCGGTTCATACCTATTTCGAAAACCTCGTCGATGTTTGGTAAGTTCGCATAAACCTTGCCGTGTTTGACAAAGGGGCCATAGCGGCCAAGTCCGGCCTCAACCATTTCGCTGTCATCCGGGTGCGGACCAAGTTCGCGCGGCAGGCTTAGCAACTGCAATGCTTTCTCAAGATCGATGTCTTCCTGCGTCCAGCCTTTTGGAAGCGATGAACGTGGTGGCTTTGGCACCTCATCTGTCGCGTCGCCGCGTTGAACATAGGGGCCAAATCGCCCTTTTCGCAATGTGATCTTATCGCCTGCATCTTCGCCCAGGTATTTGCCATCTGGTCCAACTTCGCTTCCTTCAATGCCGGGGGGGCCGAAGGGGCGGGTAAAACGGCACTCTGGATAATTTGAGCAGCCGATAAATGCACCACCGGAACGCGCCGTCCGCATCGATAAGCGGCCAATCCCGCAGTTTGGACAAAGACGTGGGTCACCGCCGCCTTCGGTTGGGGGGAACAGGTGCGGCTCTAACACCTCATTGATTTTTTCCAGAACATCCGTGATGCGAAGTTCGGATGTTTCTGCAATAGCGGCTGAAAAATCGCGCCAAAACCGAGCAAGCACTTCTTTATAGTCAGCATTCCCCGCAGAAACATCGTCTAGCTGTTCTTCAAGGTCTGCGGTGAAATCGTATCCAACATATTTTCTGAAGTAGTTTGTAAGAAAGACAGTGACCAATCGGCCTTTGTCTTCTGGAATCAGGCGATTTTTTTCTTTTCGAACATATTCACGGTCCTGAATCGTCGTCACGACCGACGCGTAGGTTGACGGCCGCCCGATACCAAGCTCTTCCATCCGTTTCACCAGTGTTGCTTCGGTGTATCGGGGTGGGGGCTGGGTGAAGTGTTGTTCAGGTGTGACAGATTTTTTGTCAGCGGCTTCGCCCTGCATGATTTGGGGCAGGCGCTTGTCGTCATCATCTACGACAGTGTCATCACGACCTTCTTCATAGACTTTCATAAAGCCATCGAACATCACGACCTGACCAGTTGCCCGCAATTCAACCTGGCCGTCCGCACTGGCGACATCCACCGTGGTGCGTTCCATCCGGGCTGATTCCATCTGGCTCGCAAGTGTGCGCTTCCAGATCAAATCATAAAGCTTGCGTTGATCCGCTTCCAGACGGGCGAGTTTTGCAGCATCAACAGACATATCTGTCGGGCGGATACATTCATGCGCTTCCTGCGCGTTTTTGGCTTTGTTCTTGTACATGCGCGGATTCGCAGGAACGTAGCTGTCGCCATAACGGCTTTTGATTTCATCGCGGGCGGCGGACGCGGCTTCCGGGGCCATATCGATTCCATCGGTCCGCATATAAGTAATGTACCCGGCTTCATACAGGCGTTGCGCAGTGGACATGGTTTGACGCGCGCCAAAGCCAAATTTGCGGCTTGCTTCCTGTTGCAGGGTCGAGGTCATGAAAGGAGGTGACGGGTTGCGGCTGGCGGGCTTTGCCTCAACCGATTTAACCGTCAAATCGCGTGACTGGACGGCATGTACGGCAAGCTCGGCGGCTTCGGAGGTTGCGATGTCATGCTTATCGAGTTTCTGGCCTCCCAGAACGGTTAGCCGGACTTCGTAATCCTGACCGCGCGGCGTGGAAAGCTGTGCTTTTACAGACCAGTATTCGCGGGCGTTAAAGACCTCGATTTCCATCTCACGCTCAACGATCAAGCGCAGGCAGACAGATTGAACACGTCCGGCTGACTTGGAACCGGGCAATTTGCGCCACAACACCGGTGATAGGTTGAAACCAACAAGATAGTCAAGCGCGCGCCGTGCAAGATAGGCCTCGACCAAGGGGGCGTCGATCTCACGTGGGTGCGCCATAGCCTCTGTTACGGCTGATTTTGTAATGGCGTTGAAAACCACTCGTTTCACAGGCGTGGTTTTCTTTATTGCTTTGCGTTTTGTCAGGGCTTCCTGCAAATGCCAGCTGATCGCCTCGCCTTCGCGATCAGGGTCGGTTGCGAGGATCAGATCGTTGTCATCTTTCAGCGCATCAGCGATGGCTTTCACGTGTTTGCGGGAATCTGCGCCGATCTCCCAGATCATTTCAAATCCGTTGTCGGTATCGACGGACCCATCCTTTGGCGGCAAGTCACGCACGTGACCGTAAGATGCCAGAACGGTGTAATCATCGCCCAGATATTTATTGATAGTTTTGGCTTTCGCCGGGGATTCAACAACAACGACGGGCATGAAATTCCTCTCAACAATCCACTCAGAAATCAACGCGACTCGAGGGTGAGCTTATGGCGGCGCAAGATGTGGTGTGTTGCTGTTGAATGTCAATGGTATCTAGCGAGCTGATTATCGAACGATGGATAATAACCCTCCGGCACGACGTTCGATGCGGCCTTCCAGCTCCAGTGTTGTTATCTCTGGATTAATAGCTTTTGCAGGTAAAGCGAGGTCTCGGATGAGCTGATCTTCGGCAATCGGGCTCGGGCCGAGCCGCGATAAAATTTCTGTGTGTAGCTTCGAAATTTCCCTGAGACTGCGCTTTGGCAGTTTCTTTTTTGCCACTGGCTGAGGTTCCGGCGGTTGGTTGTTTACAGTGTGCGACTGGGAAATCGCTTCTATCACATCTTCCGCTGAGCGGACGAGTGTTGCGCCTTCGCGGATGAGCGCGTTGCAACCAGACGCGCGTGCGTCAATCGGATGTCCGGGAACTGCGAGAACTTCACGACCTTGGTCCAATGCGTTGCGCGCCGTAATCAGGCTGCCGGACTTGAGAGCTGCCTCAACCACGACAACTGCGTGGGACAGACCAGAAATAATGCGATTGCGCGTAGGAAAATGCCGCGCCTGTGGCCGCATCCCCATGGGTTGCTCGGACAGGCAAAGTCCTGTTTTGAAAATCTCGTCGGCTAATGCTGCGTTTTCCTGTGGGTAAATTACATCGACGCCACCGCCGAACACAGCAACGGTTCCGCTTGGCAGGGCCGCGAGATGAGAGGCCGTGTCAATACCCCGGGCGAGGCCTGAAACCACAACAAACCCGGCTTCTCCTAGTTCTGCGGCCAGTTTTCGGGCCATGCGCGTCCCGAGGCTAGAGGCATTTCTTGCACCAACAAGGGCGATCATAGGGCTGCTTAACAGCGTCGTGTCGCCCCGCACCCAAACAATTGGTGGCGCATCCGTAATATCCATAAGCGCGGCCGGATAATCCGGCGTGCCGTAACAGATCATCCGGACGCCCAGTTTTTGTGCCAGTGACATCTCTGCTATCGCCACGTTTTCCGGGCAAACCTCGTAGTCTTTAACGCCTGCACTGCGGGCAACTTCGGGCAATGCGACAAGCGCATCATCGGCTGTTTTATGTTCCCGCAGCAGCTTGAAGAAAGTGGTTACACCTACCCGACGCGAACGGATAAGGCGAAGCCACGATAACAAATCTTCGTCCGTCTGAGGGGGATGTAGGGTGTGGTTAGAAGAAAAAAGATCCTCTGCCATCGTGACTCCGTCTGCTAGTGGACTCACTATGCGCACGCTCGGTTAACACCGCGTAAACATCAGGAATGATCAGTTTAGCCACCAATACCGCGAGACTCTGTTACAGCGATGCGGGTGGCTGATCAGGCCGCAGAACCACCAACAGTTAGACCGCCAATCATCAAGGTTGGTTGGCCAACCCCGACTGGCACCCATTGCCCCGCTTTCCCACAGTTTCCTATGCCGGGATCAAGCGCCATGTCGTTGCCGATGGCGCGAATTTGTTTCATCGCTGTGGCACCGTCGCCTATCAGTGTTGCACCTTTCACAGGTGCGCCAACTCTTCCGTTCTGAACGCGGTAGGCTTCTGTGCAGGAAAACACAAACTTGCCATTCGTGATATCGACCTGGCCTCCACCAAAACCAACAGCATAAATGCCGTCTTTCAGATCGGCCAAAATGTCGGTGGGATTTGCATCGCCACCCAGCATGTAGGTATTCGTCATGCGTGGCATTGGGGCATGCGCGTAAGATTCGCGCCTTCCGTTGCCCGTTGCCTTAACGCCCATTAGCCGGGCGTTCTGACGGTCTTGCATGAAGCCGACCAAGACCCCGTCTTCAATTAGGGTATTTTTGCCGCTGGGGGTGCCTTCGTCGTCAAAGGTGATGGATCCACGCCTGTCGGGAATCGTTCCATCATCCAGCACTGTCACGCCCTTGGCGGCAACTTGCTGTCCCATCAGGCCGGCGAAGGCTGATGTTCCCTTGCGATTGAAATCCCCTTCAAGGCCGTGCCCGACCGCCTCGTGCAACAATATGCCCGGCCAGCCCGCACCGAGCACGACATCCATGACACCAGCCGGGGCAGGGACGGCAGACAGGTTCACCGCTGCGATACGCAACGCTTCACGAGCGGTGGTCTGCCAGTTGTCGCGAACCATGAGGTCTGAAAGGCCGGTACGCCCGCCGCCGCCGGTGGACCCAGATTCGCGTCGCCCGTTTTCTTCCACAATGACCGAGATGTTCAGCCTGGCCATTGGGCGTACGTCCCGAAGCAAAGCGCCCTCAGGGCGTAAAATCTCTACTTCCTGCAAAGACGCCGCAATCGTTGCCGAGACTTGTACAACGCGCGGGTCGAGCGCACGTGTGAACTCATCAATCTCACGCAGCACATCCAGTTTTACTGTAAATTCCGCCTGTTCAATCGGGTCTAGATCGGTATAGAGCCGCTTGTTTGTGAGAGCTGGCGCATCTGCGAGCGCTCCGCCGCCTGTACCAACCGCGAGCCGGGCCGTTTCGACAGCGCGTTTAAGCGCCGCTTCGCTGATATCGGTCGAATGAGCGTATCCGGCAGTTTCACCACAAACCGCACGCAAACCAAACCCTTCTGACGCATCGTAGCTTGCGTTTTTTACGCGCCCATCGTCAAATACCAGTGCTTCGGAGCGGCGGCGTTCCAGAAACAGTTCACCATCATCCGCCCCTCCGGTTGCTTGGCGAAGTAAAGCCAGTGCCACTGATTGATCCAAAGAGGTGTCAAAAGGGCGAAAGGGGGTATAAGACATACGGGCACTCCGGCTGAATTCGTTGCAAAAACGCAAAAGCGGCTGTTTGCCGCGCATGATTTGCTTGTTCCATCTCGCTTAATATGGTTTCAAGCGCACCGGACACAATGGGAATCCGGCTTATATTTGAGCCGGGCCTCCGGGCGGGTTGTTCCGTCGGGACGCGAACAGGATACAGATATGCGACTTCTGAGCTATTTTTCTGGCCTTATGGCCGCCACACTCGCAGTTTTCACCAGCTTTGCAGCGTTTGCCCAAGATGGAATCGATGGGCTGGAAATCGTTGGGGCACCAATTGACGGTGCTCTTGGGTTTCAACCTGCGGCGACTGAACTGGCCCGCGATCAACAATGGCTCGATGGTATGGTCCTCGTGATCATCACTGCGATTGTTGTTTTTGTCACAGCTTTGCTGGCGTACATTATCGTTCGTTACAACGCCCGTATGAACGGCACCCCAGCGCGGTTTACCCATAACTCCCCTCTGGAAGTTGCGTGGACACTGATTCCAATTGTGATTCTGGTTTTCATTGGGGCGTTTTCGCTTCCTGTATTGTTCAAGCAGCAGGAAATTCCAGAAGCTGACATCACCATCAAGGTCACCGGCTATCAGTGGTACTGGGGTTACGAATATGTCGACGAAGGGTTTGGCTTTGACAGTTATCTGCTTGGCCACCCTGCAACATTGGGTGACGAAGACGGCGATGTGGAGCCTTACGTGCTGAACGCTGCAATGGAAGCGCGTCTGGAACGTGACGGATACTCGCGCGATGAGTGGCTTCTTGCAACTGACAACGCGGTGGTTGTGCCGATCGGAAAAACGATCGTGATGCAGGTCACCGGAGCGGACGTGATCCACAGCTGGGCTATGCCTGCCTTTGGTGTGAAGCAAGACGGCGTTCCGGGCCGTTTGGCAGAACTTTGGTTTGCTGCAGAGCGCGAGGGTATCTACTTTGGCCAGTGTTCTGAATTGTGCGGAAAAGACCACTCTTACATGCCGATCACAGTTAAAGTGGTAAGCCAGGCTGCCTATGATGCCTGGCTACAGCGCGCAAAAAGCGAATTCGCGGGCGTGCCACAGAACGTCAACGTTGCATCGAACGACTGACACCTATCAGACGGGGCGTATAACAACGCCCCGCCTCTAGGAAGAGGAACGCCATGAGCGATACAAGCATCAACATGCAGGCAGGCTCTGACCCGGTGGAAGCCGGGTTTGGCGATTATTTCGCGTTGCTGAAACCGCGCGTGATGTCTTTGGTTGTTTTTACTGCTTTTGTCGGTCTGCTGGTTGCGCCGGTATCCGTGCATCCGATGGTTGGTTTTGCTTCTATCCTGTTTATCGCAATTGGCGGGGGCGCATCCGGCGCTCTGAACATGTGGTGGGATGCTGACATTGATCGCGTGATGAAACGCACGCAGTCACGCCCCATACCTTCCGGCAAAGTGACCGAAGGTGATGCGTTCGCAATAGGGATCACACTTTCTGCTATGTCTGTTGTGATGCTGGCGCTTGCCTCGAACATTGTGGCGGGGGCCTTGTTGGCTTTCACAATATTTTTCTACGTGGTGATTTATACCATGTGGCTGAAGCGCTGGACGCCGCAGAACATTGTTATCGGCGGCGCTGCCGGGGCTTTCCCTCCGATGATCGGGTGGGCCGTTGCCACGGGCGGTGTTTCAATTGAAAGCGTCCTGATGTTTGCGATTACTTTCATGTGGACGCCACCTCATTTCTGGGCGTTGGCGCTGTTCATGAAGGGCGACTATTCGAAGGCAGGTGTCCCAATGTTGACTGTCACGCATGGTCGCAAAGTGACGCGCACGCATATCCTCGTTTACACGCTGCTTCTTGCGCCTGTTGCGCTGGGCGCCGGATTTACATCTATCGGTGGTCCGATTTACATGGCGACGGCTATTGTCCTGAACCTGCTTTTCATCAAAGGTGCATATGGTATCTGGCGTCGTGACGAAACCGCCGCCGAGGCTGATCAATACCGCGTTGAAAAAGCGTTTTTCAAACTTTCGCTTCTCTATTTGTTCCTGCATTTCGGAGCGCTTTTGGTTGAAGGCGCTTTGAAACCCTTTGGTTTAGGGGGTTGGTGATGGCGATTGGACGCGAGCACGAATTGCACAAACGCCGGATGGGTCGCAATATGGGCGTCGGGCTGGCACTTGCCGGATTTGTCGCAATTGTCTTTGGTCTGACGGTGGTTAAAGTCAAGGTTATTGATGTGCCTTCTGCCTATGAGCAGAACACCGGGCTAGGGGCTGCAACATCTGGGGCAAGCGAATGAGTAAACTGACAAGCATTCAGAAAACCGTTTCGTTGTTGGTCGGAGTCGTTCTTGTCATGGGTGCGCTCGCCTGGGCGTCGGTCCCGCTTTACAACTGGTTTTGCAAAGTAACGGGTTACGGCGGCACGACAAATACTGCGACGACCTCATCAGACACGATTCTCGATCGAACAATCTCTATCCGGTTTGATGCCTCCGTCGACCGGAATATGGCGTGGGAATTCAAACCTGTTGCGCGCGAAATGGAATTGAAAATCGGCGAAACTGGGTTGGCCTTTTACGAAGCGTATAATCCCACGAACCGTGTTATCGCCGGTACGGCGTCGTACAATGTTGCACCCTACGCCGCAGGTTCTTTTTTCACCAAGATCGACTGTTTTTGCTTTGAATTGCAGGTTTTACAGCCCGGCGAACGGGTCATGATGCCCGTAAGTTTTTACGTTGATCCAGAAATGGTAGACGACCGCGAAGCAAAATATGTGCAGCACATCACGCTGTCTTACACATTCTACGAAACCGAATTACCCGAAGAGACGGCAAGCCTCTCGACTGCGGCTTCGGCCCCTGTTAACTAAGCCTCCAACGAGGGAACACGCATGGCACACGAAAAAAACCACGACTATCACATTCTACCACCGGCGATTGAGCCACTGCTTGGGGCACTTGGCGCGTTTGTCATGCTCTTTGGCGCAGTTATGTGGATGGCAGAAGGCATTCCCTATCTCTTCTTTATCGGCCTTGCGCTAGTGCTTTATGTCATGTTCGCATGGTGGTCCAAAATGGTCACCGAAGGCCAGACCGGTGATCACACACCTGTAGTGCGGATCGGCCTGCGTCTTGGGTTCATCATGTTCATCATGTCAGAAGTCATGTTCTTCTCGGCATGGTTCTGGACGTTCTTTAAACATGCAATGTACCCGATGACCGAAGGTTCGCCAGCTATTGATGGAATTTGGCCACCTGCCGGGATTGAGACGTTTGACCCGTTTCACCTGCCATTGATCAACACGCTGATCCTGCTGTGTTCCGGTGCGGCTTGCACATGGGCACACCACGCACTGGCTCATGAAAACAACCGCAAAGACCTGATCAATGGCCTTATCCTGGCGATTATTCTTGGGGCATTGTTCACGTTCTTTCAGGCCTACGAGTACAGCCATGCGGCATTTGGGTTCACCGATGGTATCTACCCATCGACCTTCTACATGGCGACTGGCTTTCATGGATTTCACGTTTTGCTTGGTACCGTCTTCTTGTTCGTCTGCTTGATGCGCGCATTGAAAGGTCACTTTACACCGGATCATCACGTAGGGTTCGAGGCTGCAGCCTGGTACTGGCACTTCGTTGATGTGGTCTGGCTGTTTCTGTTCGCTGCCGTTTATATCTGGGGCGCCTGAGCAAGGTCAGAGGTTGAAAAACCTGCACTAAAACAGATAATGCAAAACGCGGAGCCATCGGTTCCGCGTTTTTCAATTTGGGAGCTTCCGTTTGTCCAGACCAATGATTCTGCCTTTTCTTTTTGGAGTGATTGGCGTGGCGATTTTGTTGGGGCTTGGAACCTGGCAGGTGCAGCGTTTGGCCTGGAAAAACGGAATTCTGAACGAGATTATAACCCGAATCAAAGACACCCCGATTGCCATACCGTCCGAGCCAGATCCGGAGCGTGACAAGTACCTGCCGGTTCGGGCAACTGGAACTATTACGCAGGACGAGCTGCATATTTTGGTCAGCCTGAAACAAGTTGGCGCAGGCTATCGCATCGTTTCAGCGTTTGAGACGGATGGGCGGCGCATACTACTGGACAGAGGTTTTGTCGGCGTCGAACAAAAAGACGCCCCACGTCAGGCACTGGACGTTGAGGTAAAGGGAAATTTACATTGGCCGGATGAGGTAGACGGATACACCCCTGCGCCTGACTTAGCAGAAAACATTTGGTTTGCGCGCGATGTCGACTCTATGGCTCAAGCCCTGAGAACGGAGCCAATTTTTCTTGTGGTACGTGAAACGTCGGAATCGGACCCATCCGTGACGCCCTTGCCTGTCGACATTTCAGGCATACCAAATGATCACTTAGGCTACGCGATCACATGGTTTTCACTGGCTTTTGTGTGGTTGGGGATGACAGGCGCCATTCTGTGGCGTATCAGGCAACGAACGAAGTAAAGGCACCATTCAGGATGCGATATATCTCGACCCGGGGCAGCGCCCCGAGCTTAAGTTTTGAAGAAGCGATGTTGACAGGGCTGGCGCGTGACGGCGGGCTATATGTGCCCGAATCCGTACCGACGATGCCCAAGAGCGAAATCGCGGCGCTTGCCGGATTGTCGTATGAAGAGGTCGCCTATCGCGTCATGCGTCCGTTTATCGGTGATACCTTTTCGGATTCAGAATTTGGCGAGATTATTGAGAAAGCCTATGCAGGTTTTGGGCATGACGCTCGTGCACCGCTGGTGCAGCTCGCGCCAAACCATTTCCTGCTTGAACTGTTTCACGGCCCGACACTGGCGTTCAAAGATTTCGCAATGCAGCTTATTGGCCAGATGTTTCAAAAGGCTTTGGCGCGTCGGGGAGAACGTATCACGATCGTCGGGGCGACATCGGGCGATACCGGTTCTGCAGCGATAGAAGCGTTTCGTGGTCTTGAGGCGGTTGATGTATTTGTCATGTTCCCCCATGGCCGCGTCAGCGAAGTACAACGGCGTCAGATGACAACTCCGGTAGAAGGCAACGTTCATGCCCTTGCGGTCCACGGCGATTTTGACGACTGTCAGGCGCGTCTCAAAGACATGTTCAATGATTTTGAGTTTCGTGATGGCGTACGCCTTGCCGGCGTGAATTCGATCAACTGGGGTCGTGTACTGGCGCAGGTGGTTTACTATTTTAGCTCGGCCGTGTCTTTGGGTGCGCCGCATCGCAAAGTCAGCTTCACTGTCCCAACCGGCAACTTTGGCGATATTTTTGCAGGCTACATTGCCAAGAAGATGGGCCTGCCTATCGACAAGCTGGTGATTGCGACCAATCAGAACGACATTCTGCACCGCACACTGACCAGCGGGGCTTACACCACTATGGGTGTTACACCGTCAATTAGCCCTTCAATGGATATTCAGGTGAGCTCGAATTTTGAGCGCGCACTGTTTGATATATATGATTGCGAAGGCTCGGCAGTTGCACAGTTGATGGATGAATTGAAATCTGGTGGTAGCTTCAATGTTTCTCAAGGTGCATTGGAGCGACTGCGCGGACTTTTTGTTTCTGGTCGGGTCTCCGAAGAGGAAACCTCGGCAATGATAAAATCCGCCTTTAAACACACTGGCGAAGTACTTTGCCCCCATTCTGCGGTTGGTGTGAAAGTCGCTGCTGACCATTTGGGTGTGACGCCAATGATAACGCTTGCAACGGCGCACCCGGCAAAATTCCCAGCCGCAGTGAAAGCGGCGTGCGGACAGGATATTTCGCTTCCGCCGCGAATGGCTGATCTATTTGAACGAGATGAACGCGTGACCGAGGTTGCGAATGACCTTGGTGCGTTAGAAACTTTGATATGGGAGCGTTTGGCCCTTTGAGCGTAGAACTTCATACACTGTCTAATGGTTTCCGCATTGTCACAGAGAACATGCCGGGGCTTCAATCGGCTTCTCTCGGTATCTGGGTCATGGCGGGTGGCCGTGATGAGCGGCCCGAACAAAACGGCATTGCGCATTTTCTGGAACATATGGCCTTTAAAGGCACCAAAACCCGAAGCGCACTACAGATTGCCGAGGCCATCGAAGATGTTGGCGGATATATAAACGCTTACACCAGCCGCGAGATGACGGCCTATTATGCGCGGATACTGAAGTCAGATGTGCCTTTGGCGCTCGATGTGATCTCGGATATTTTGCTCGACCCCGTCTACGACCATGACGAAATAGAGGTCGAGCGCGGCGTGATCCTTCAGGAAATCGGCCAGGCGCTTGATACGCCCGATGACGTGGTCTTTGACTGGCTGCAGGAAGAGGCCTATCCAGACCAGCCTCTGGGACGGACAATTCTTGGCCCCGCAGAACGGGTCAGTGCTTTTTCGCGTAACGATCTTTCCGGGTTTGTAGGGGAACAATACGGGCCCGATCAGATGATTCTGGCGGCAGCAGGGGCAGTGGACCATGCAGACCTTGTTAGACGGGCTGAGGCATTGTTTGGCCACCTTCAGGGCAGTCAGTCACCTAAATCGCAACCCGCACTTTACACGGGTGGCGAAAAGCGTGTCGTAAAAGACCTTGAGCAAGTTCACATGGCGATGGCGCTTGAAAGCCCGGGCTACAGGGACGACGATATTTATACTGCGCAAATTTATGCGGCTGCGCTCGGTGGTGGGATGTCATCACGTCTGTTTCAGGAGATCCGCGAGAAGCGCGGGCTTTGCTACACGATCTTCGCACAGGCTGGTGCCTACGCTGACTCGGGCCTGATGACCATCTATGCGGGCACGAGTGCTGAGCAGATCGGTGAACTGTCCGGATTGACCATGGACGAACTGAAACGCTCTGCGGATGATATGTCCGAAGCAGAAGTCGCCCGCGCCCGTGCACAGATGAAAGCAGGGCTGCTGATGGGGCTGGAAAGCCCGTCATCGCGTGCAGAGCGCCTTGCGCGGATGGTCGCTATCTGGGGCCGGGTGCCGCTTGTTTCGGAAACGGTTGAAAAGGTAGATGCAGTTACGACGCGCGCGGTTCGGGAGTTTGCTGGCGCACTGGCGACCGGCATCAAACCGACCCTTGCCCTTTATGGCCCGGTTGATCATGCACCAACGCTTGAAGAACTACAGAACAGGCTTGCTGCCTGATGCTTGGATTGCGGCGCAAGGTTCGTATCGAGACGGAACGGATGACATTGCGTCCGCCCGTTCATAGCGACCATCGCAGTTGGGCTTCCTTGCGTCGTGAAAGTGCTGAGTTTTTAAAGCCGTGGGAGCCGACGTGGTCCACTGACCACCTAAGCCGCAAGGGGTTTACCAATCGGGTCTACTGGGCGCAAAGATCAATCGCGAACGGCTCGGCGGTTCCGTTGTTTCTTATTCACCGCGCAGAGAACAGATTGATCGGCGCTGTCACCTTAGACACCATTCGACGGGGCCCTGCGCAGGCGGCAACGCTTGGGTATTGGATTGGCGCCCCATGGGCGCGTCAGGGTTTCATGCGCGAAGCGATAGAGGCTGTTACGTTTTACGCCTTTCACGAACTTGACCTTAGCCGAGTGGAAGCTGCATGTTTGCCTGAAAACATCGCGTCGCGTGGTGTTCTGGAAAAGACCGGTTTCAAATATGAAGGCGTTGCGCAAAGTTATTTACAGATCAATGGGCGCTGGCGAACGCATGTTCTCTATGCGAACCTGCGTATTGACCGGCGTGGCAAGACCGAAGCTGGATAAGGGGTCCAGCATCGGATGTAAGCTTTGAGAGGCAGGAGTGTAGGATGCTGACCCCCGCAAATGACGCCTTTGAAACATTGCTTCGCGCTCAGCTCCCCGAGTCATCGTTCCGCCCGCTGACCCCCGCTTATCTGGAAGAACCCCGAGGAAGGTTTTCAGGTCAAGGGGGCTTACTGATTGCGCCACGTGATGTGGAACAGGTTTCGATAATCATCCGGGCCTGTGCGGCTGCGAAGGTCGGGATTGTACCCTATGG
Organism: Pseudohalocynthiibacter sp. F2068; assembly: GCF_023015645.1. Taxonomy (NCBI): domain Bacteria; kingdom Pseudomonadati; phylum Pseudomonadota; class Alphaproteobacteria; order Rhodobacterales; family Paracoccaceae; genus Pseudohalocynthiibacter; species Pseudohalocynthiibacter sp. F2068. The sequence continues at coordinate 47,127 of NZ_JALKAK010000019.1, read as the reverse complement.
CGGCGGCACAGGGCTGGTCGGGGGGCAGGTCCTGCCCGAAGGTCCGGCACCCGTTATTTTGTCGCTCGAGCGTATGACGCAAATCCGTGCGGTGTATCCGGAAGAGAACGTGCTTATCGCCGAAGCGGGTGCGATTTTGCAAAACGTGCAGGCAGCCGCCGAAGAGGCTGGGCGTCTGTTCCCTCTTTCACTGGCGTCAGAAGGAAGTTGCCGTATTGGTGGTAATCTCGCGACGAATGCGGGGGGTGTAAATGTGCTGCGCTACGGAAATATGCGGGATTTATGCCTAGGGCTTGAAGCGGTTCTTCCAGATGGTGATATCTGGAATGGGCTCACGCGGCTTCGCAAGGATAACACTGGTTATGACGTTCGGAATTTGCTGATCGGGGCTGAGGGCACGTTAGGCGTTATCACCGCTGCGACATTGAAACTTTTTCCAAGGCCTGCAGAGCAGGGAACTGCACTTTTTGTCGTCACCAACCCGTCCGATGCACTGAAACTGCTCGCAATCGCGCAGGATATTTCGGGTGGTGGCGTCAGCGCATTTGAATTGATCCATCGCACGGGACTCGATTTTTTGGCGAAACATATGCCGGATGTTCGTGTTCCATTTGACCAGATGCCAGAATGGTCGGTTCTTGTTGACCTGGGTTTGCCAGCCGCTATGGGCGCGGCCGGAACTCTTGAAAATATCTTTGAACAGGGTCTGGATGCTGGTCTTGTCACCGACGGGCTTGTCGCGCAATCAGAGACACAAAGGCAGGAATTCTGGTCTGTACGTGAACATATTCCGCAGGCAAATTCACGGGTGGGCGCAATATCCAGCCATGATATTTCACTGCCGCTTGGCGCGATATCCGAGTTTTTGGAGGTGGCGGGGCAGGCTGTCTCTACCTTGGGCAAGTTCCGCATCAACAGTTTCGGACATCTTGGCGACGGAAACCTGCACTACAATGTGTTTCCGCCAGAGGGGCAGAAGAAAGAAGCGTACTCTGAGCGTCGGGACGAAATCAAAGGGTTGGTGCATGATCTTGTGCACGAATTCGAGGGTTCATTTAGTGCAGAGCACGGGATTGGGCGCCTAAAAACGGACGATCTGTTGCGCTATGGGTCACCTGCGAAAATTGCACTGATGCGCATGATTAAAACATCGCTTGATCCCCATGGAATAATGAATCCCGGTGTGATTTTTTCGAAGAACGATTAGCAATAAAAATGATCGCCCTGATGGCGAAACCAACAGGGCGATCAATGTCTTACGTGTGTACAAGCAGCGCCTGTTACTGTCAGGCAAGATCAGCTTTAGGTGGGTTTAGTTAATTTACGGTTTACAGCCCCGAGAATTCACAAAGGGCATAGACGTCCATTCCCATTGCTTCAAGCTTTTTGCGGCCACCCAGATCTGGCAAATCAATTATAAAGGCGCAACCAACAATCTCTGCGCCAAGACGCTCGATCAGTTTGATACCGGCTTCCGCTGTACCGCCAGTTGCAAGCAGATCATCCACAACCAAAACCGTTTCGCCGGGCAACAGTGCGTCATCATGAATTTCGACAATCGCTTCGCCATATTCCAGCTTATATTCCTCTGAAATCGTGGTTCCCGGCAGTTTACCTTTCTTGCGGATAGGGACGAAACCTACTGAAAGCTGGTGGGCAATCGCACCACCCAAGATAAAACCACGTGCTTCAAGACCAACAACCTTGTCGATCCGCATTCCCGCGTAGGGGTGCAACATCTGGTCAATTGCCATGCGAAACCCGCGCGGGTCAGCGAAAAGCGTTGTGACATCGCGGAACATGATCCCTTCATGAGGAAAGTCGACAATCGTGCGGATGTAGTCTTTGACAGTTTTGTTGTTGTTCATCCTGATCCCTAGTTAACAATTGTGCGGTATTGGGCGATAGTTGCGCTTAATTCCTGAACTGTCCAAAGGACAAGCATAAATATCACGATACACAGCAAAAAGTTCACAAAGCTTTGCAAAAGCCGCTTCCAAAGCTGATCCCGTGTTTGGAAAATTCGCAACTCCGGACGGAGAAGGAAGCGAGAGGACAAGTATCCGAACAGCAGCATCGCAAGCGCCCAGTAAAGCAAATCTAGCAGGGGCGAAGGAAACTCTGTCGCAAGAAACCGGGCAAAGCCAACCATCAACGTCCAGCGAAAAACGTGAAACACCTCGTCTGTCAGCGCTTCCAGGTGACGGCCAAACTTGTAGCGTCTGTCAGGTTGAGTCATCTGATCTAACCATCCAAGCATGAGCTAAACGAGAACCCGAGCAGCAACGGCATCCAGTTTGGCAACCAGCGCCGGATCGCGCGCATCGGGATGGGTCAGGATGGCATATTCAAGCGCCCGATCACAGCCATGCGGGCAGGGGGGCCGTTGAGCGCCCAAAAGCGCGGGTAGACGACGAACCATTTCCCGGCCTTTATCGGCGTTACCCATAAGTGTTTTGATAATCTCACTTACGTCCACTTCGCCGTGATCCGGGTGCCAGCTATCGTAGTCTGTAACCATTGCGACTGAGGCATAGCAAAGTTCTGCCTCGCGGGCGAGTTTTGCTTCGGGCATATTGGTCATCCCAATCACATCACACCCCCAGCTTTCCCGGTACACCTTGGATTCAGCAAGCGTTGAAAACTGTGGCCCTTCCATCGCCAGATAAGTGCCGCCCCGGTGTACATTGATACCCGCGTCTTTTGCAGCAGTTTCACAGGCGTCTGACAGGCGCGGACAGGTTGGGTGCGCAACACTTACGTGTGCTACAAACCCGGTTCCAAAAAAGCTTTTCTCACGGCCAAAGGTGCGGTCGATAAACTGGTCAATGACGACAAAATCACCAGGCGCCATTTCTTCGCGGAAAGATCCGCAGGCAGAAACAGAAATCACGTCTGTGACGCCAATACGCTTCAGCGCATCAATGTTGGCGCGGTACGGCACTGTTGTCGGGCTGTGGACATGACCCCGGCCATGCCGCGGTAAAAAAGCCATTTCCACCCCATCAAGAGAACCCGTCAAAATTTCGTCTGAAGGGGTGCCCCAGGGGCTTTCTACTGCCTGCCACTCAGCGTCTTTGAGGCCATCTATATCATAGATGCCCGAGCCGCCAATTATGCCGATTATTGTCTTTGCCATGAAGAATCCTCAGTCGTCCGGCCTGTTAAGGCTAAAGAGCTCTGTAACGCGTGCATAGTCACGATAACCAAGACGTGCGAGAGGGTGAAAGCTGGTGATGTCAAACCGGCCATCCTTCATGCAATCGTCACGCATATGAATGCCTGTGACCTCTCCGAACACAACGATATTTGCGGCACCGGGCAATCTTACAATCTGGGTCAGTTTGCACTCCAGATTTGCGGGCGCATTCGCAACGCGGCTGCATTTAATTGTCTCGCATTCGGATTTTTCGACTCCGGCAAGCAGAAACTCGTCTTTGCCAGCGGGATGTTCCCCTGAGCTTATGTTCATTGCATCGCGCGCCGCATATTCAACGATGTTCACGCAGAAAACCCCGGTATCCCGGATATTTGCAACACTGTCTTTCGTATCTCCACGATCCGCCTTTGCGCTGGAAGACGCGAACATGACTTGCGGCGGGTCATAGGCGACCGCGTTGAAAAAGGAATAAGGCGCAAGGTTATCGACCCCGGCACTGTCCCGTGTTGATATCCAGCCAATGGGTCTTGGGGTAACAATGGCGTTAAATGGATTGTGGGGAAGGTTGTGGCCATCTTCAGGTCTGTAGAACATCTTTGCTCCCAATGTTTGCCCAACTGGTAACGTCGTGTTAGGGGCGTTTCCAGAGAAAAGTTTGGTGACTTTAGGAAAGCGCTAGCGGTGTATCGGCTAACTGAAGAAACAGCAACGGATTGGTGGGAAGTAGAAGCGATCTATGACCTTTGCTTTGCACCGGGGCGTGAGGCGCTTTCGTCCTATCGTTTACGTGACGGGATTTCGGCGGTGCGTGAGCTATCTCTTGTTGCTCGGGACGAAGATGGAATTCTGGCAGGGGCAATTCGGTTTTGGCCAGTTCGTATCGGGAAACGCCCCGCCTTGCTGCTAGGGCCTGTCGCTGTCCACCCGACCCGACAGGGCGAAGGACTTGGGGGATATCTCATTCAGGAAAGCCTTGAAACTGCACGCGAAAATGATTGGAAACGCGTTATGCTTGTGGGGGATGCGTCCTATTACGGCCGTTTCGGGTTTAACAAACTCGAAGGTGTTGAGATGCCGCCGCCCACCAATCCAGAGCGGGTTCTAGGGCAAGAGTTGGTTGAGGGAAGCTGGGTAGGTGTTACAGGGATGGTCCAGAAAGCGGACGCTGAGTAGAATACGAGGTTCACCAGCCTGCAGATCGTATCTGCATTGTGCGCGACGCCCTCAGCTCTCTTTTGTCAACCAATCCAAGATCGCCGGGCGGACGGATTGATCGCCACGTGCACGTGCGGTTTCGATCACTTCTTTAACTTCAGCAAGGTTTGAACGACGCAGAATTGATTTTACTGGCCCAATTGAAGCCGGTCGCATCGAAAGCGCGCGAAGGCCTATCGCTGCAAAACACAGGGCTTCAACAGGCCGTCCTGCATCCTCTCCGCAAAATGAGAGAGGTGTGTCTGTCTCGTTGCAGCGTTGAACGATTTGCTCAAGAAACGTCAGGAAACTAACGTTCAATGTGTCATAGCGTCTTCGCACGCGTTCATTTTCGCGGTCAGCGGCAAAGAAAAACTGTTTAAGATCATTGCCCCCGATGGAAATAAAGTCTGCCATTTCGAAGAATTGGCGCGGCGCAAAGGCAAGCGAAGGTGTCTCAAGCATCGCTCCCACTTCCAAAGATTCTGGCAAGACGTGCCCAAGCTGGCGCTCTCTCTCCACTTCTTTGTACACAAAGGACCGAGCTTCTTTAAACTCTTCAAACTGCGCAACCATTGGAAACATAATATACATTGGGCGGCCATTTGCGGCGCGCAGAAGCGCCTGAAGCTGCATCCGCATCACACCGGGTTTATCAAGCCCGACCCGGATGGCGCGCCAGCCAAGCGCGGGGTTTGGCTCGTCCTGCGGTTTCATATAGGGCAGTACCTTGTCAGACCCTATGTCAAGCGTGCGAAAAATAACGCGCTTGCCGTGCGCTGCATCCATGACGCGCCCGTAAAGTGCAGCAAGTTCCCCACGGCGCGGCACCTTGTTTCGGACAAGAAATTGGAGTTCGGTACGGAATAACCCGACGCCATCTGCACCTGAATTGTCCAGTGACGGCAAATCCGCCATCAGGCCAGCATTCATTGTCAGGCTGATATTTGTTCCACAAAGAGTTTCGGCTGGTTTGTCCCGGATAGAGGTATAGCGTTCCTGTGCCTGAGCTTGCATTGCCATCTTGTCACGAAACGCGCTGACGACAGTATCGTCAGGCCTCAGATGCACAATACCTTGTTCGCCATCAACCATCACGTGGTCGCCATTCAGCGCTTCGTTGGTGATACGTTCTGCGTGAATAATTAGTGGAATAGCAAGCGCGCGCGCAACGATCGTGGCGTGCGAGCCAACGGACCCCTCTTCAAGAATGATACCTTTCAGCGATCGACCATATTCCAAAAGCTCTCCGGGGCCGATGTTGCGCGCAACCAGAATTGGGTTATCCGGCATTTCGGCACCAGTGTCCTTGCCTTGCCCGGTCAGGATGCGCAACAGACGGTTCGACAGATCGTCAAGGTCATGCAACCGGTCACGCAGGTAAGCGTCAGGAACCTGAGACAGGCGCGCGCGGGCCGTTGATTGTTCTTTTTCAACCGCGGCCTCTGCAGATAGGCCGCGCGCGATATCCTCCTCCATGCGGCGCATCCAGCCTTTGGAATTGGCAAACATCCTGTAGGCTTCAAGCACCTGCATCTGCTCTTTGTCACCTGTCCCTGCACTCGTCAGCATTTGATCCACGGAAACGCGCAACTGATCAATTGCTTCCTGCAGGCGTTGCAATTCGGCATGTGGATCGTCAGCGATAGGGTTTGTTACGACGACGCGGGGTTCGTGCAGAAATACATGACCTTCAGCCGTTCCTTCCTGTCCAACCCCACCTTTGAGCATGACGGGTTGCTGATGCCGCGCGGACAATGCTGCGCCTTCGCCAATGAAAGCACCAAGTTCGGTCATTTCAGCCAGAACCATTGCGACCACTTCCAGCGCGTAGACTTCGTCTTCAGAAAACTGTCGGGCTTCTTTGGATTGTACGACCAATACGCCAAGGCGTTCGCCCAGCCGCTGGACGGGTACACCCAGAAAAGAAGAATAAATTTCTTCGCCAGTTTCGGGCATAAAGCGAAAGCCCTTTTCCTGAGGGGCGTTCGCCGTGTTGATCAATTTTGTGAATTTCGCGACGCGCCCAACCAGACCTTCTCCAAGTTTAAGCCGAGTCTGGTGAACAGATTCAGGGTTCAAACCTTCTGTCGCACAAAGTTCCAGCGTCTCAGCGTCACGGAACAGATATATTGAGCAAACTTCCGTCTGCATCGAATCCGCAGTCAGATGCATGATCCGGTCCAGACGGGTCTGACCAGCACTGTCTTCCGCCAATGTATCGCGCAAACGTCTGAGAAGTTTGCGGCTTTCACTTTCTGTTTGTTCGGCCATGGGCCCCTTTAAGCGCTTTTTTCCAGTTCAAAAGCATCATGCAGGGCTTGGACGGCAAGTTCCATATATTTCCGATCTATTAGTACGGAAATCTTGATTTCAGAGGTTGTGATGACCTTAATGTTTATTCCTTCAGCATGAAGCGCATGAAACATTTGCGCGGCAACACCAGCGTGCGAGCGCATTCCGATACCTACAACCGACACTTTGGCAACATCCTGATCAGCAACAAGATCGTGGTAATTTATGCTGCCTTCCGCCTTGGCCCCCTGCAGGGCTTTCTCGGCACGCAAAACCTGATCTGTCGGGCAAGAGAAGGTCATATCGGTACGACCTTCTTCGGATATGTTTTGCACGATCATGTCAACGTTAACGCCAGCATCCGCCAGCGGTCCAAAGATGGCAGCCGCAATACCGGGCCGGTCAGCGACCGAGATCAGGGTCATTTTCGCTTCATCACGCGAATAGGCGACGCCGGAAACTGCATTTGATTCCATAATTTCCTCCTCGTCACAGACATATGTGCCGGATGTTTCTGTTTGTTCATCAAAACTGGACAGGACGCGCAGCTTAACCTTGTAGCGCATTGCAAGTTCTACCGAACGCGTCTGAAGAACCTTGGCGCCCAATGAAGCGAGCTCCAGCATCTCTTCGAATGCGATCTTGTCGAGTTTGCGGGCTTTTTCGCTGATCCGCGGATCGGTCGTATAGACGCCGTCAACATCGGTGTAGATGTCGCAGCGTTCAGCGCCAAAGGCAGCGGCGAAGGCGACGGCTGTCGTATCCGATCCGCCCCGGCCAAGTGTGGTGATGCGCCCTTCCGGGCTGATCCCCTGAAAACCAGCAACCACAGCAACGCGCATGCCTTCGTCAAACTTGGCATTCAGGTTTTCTGTTGGAATATCCTCTATCCGTGCTGCGGAATGGGCAGAGGTTGTCATCACCGGCACTTGCCAGCCCTGCCAGCTTCGCGCCGGGACATCCATTTCCTGAAGTGTAAGCGCCATTAAACCAGCGGTTACGTTCTCGCCAGAACTGACCACGGCGTCATATTCGCGCGCATCGAACAACGGTGACGTTTCGCCAACCCAGTTGACCAGTTCGTTGGTCTTTCCGGACATCGCTGAAACGATGACTATGACGTCATAGCCCCGTGCGACTTCAACGCCGACGCGTTTTGCAGCGCGGCGGATTTTGTCCAGAGAGCCAACAGAGGTACCCCCGAATTTAACTACCAAAAGCGGCATGGAATATCCCTTAGCCCTAGCTTTCTATAAACCGAGGTTTTCTTAGGGGGGATACGCTCCAAGAGCAAGTGCGGTGCGTTGTCTCTGCGAACCTTAAAAGGGATGTGTCCGGCCGTCCCAGGTCAGAAAGGACCCAGTGGTTTCAAGCGAAAGCTCTGCAAACCGGCTTTTCAAACCTGAGACAGATTCGGTTTCAGTAATTTCAGCACTTGCACCGCCCATATCGGTTTGAACCCAGCCAGGATGATAGATACCGACCGCGATCCCAAGTCCTTTTAGATCTGCCGCTAAGTTCCGGCCTAGATTCAGCGCAGCAGCTTTTGATGCTCGATAAGCGTATGAGCCGCCAGGGGCTCTTGTGTCAGAGCCCATCTGAGACGAAATAATCGCAATTCGCGGAGTGTTTGCAAGCTGCAGATTTGCAAGCATTGCCTGCACGGTAAGAAAAACACCCGTCACGTTTACCGCAAAGCTTTCGGCCCATGTTTCGGCGTCATAACCGTCTGCAAGGCTATGGCCTTTATCGAGATATACCCCAGCGTTGCAAACCAGCAGTTCAACAGGTTTATTCTCAAGCCTTCGCGCCACGTCTTGTTGCGAAACGGGATCTGCCACATCTAGGGTAACCCAACTCTCGTCAGGAATTGCGCCTCTTGTGGTTCCAATAACTTCAGTGCCATCAGTCTTATAAAGTTCAAAGAGAGCACGGCCAATTCCCCGGTTTGCCCCGGTAATAAGTACAGTCATTGGCTAACCCCTTAGTTTGTTTTTCTGTTCGGTGTGAAGGGTAGGGGGGCTACTGGCACCCCATCCTCTATAAGCGATTTGGCCTCTTCAAGCTTTGCTTCGCCATAAATTGCGCGTGCCGGCGCATCACCATCGTGAATTGCCCGTGCTTCCTTGGCAAAATTCATACCGACGTAATCTGAATTGGCTTCAATTTCCGACTTCAGCTTTGCAAGTATTGTTTCCTGCTCGGTCGTCGGTGTGGAAAGGGGTTTCTTAATTTCCTCGACGGGAGTTTGCGCTGCACCGCGCGCTGTGCGTACTTTCGGGGCCATTATTGCCTTTGTAACAGCGGTATCACCACAATCCGGGCAGGCCACCAAATTGGCAGCCTTGACCTTGTCAAAAGCGTCAGCCGACTGAAACCAGCTTTCAAACTGGTGATCATTGGCGCATTTGAGAGTATACCGGATCATTGAGCCTTCCTTAGCATCGCTGCAAAGATAGTCGTTTGTTATTGTTTTAACAATGACGAGATAGGCACTTAGCGCGGAAGCAACGCAGGTTCAAATGCGCGAATGATCTGCGCAAGTTCGGGTTCGCTGACCATGGAAGCTGCTTTTTTGACACTGAACCACCGGCGGTTTCTTTCTTTCGCCTCGGGAAATTTTCTTAGCAGCCGTTTCACCTTCATCGGAAAGACTGCGACGACGCAGGGAAGTTCGTCTTCTACATTCCTGCTTTTCACATATGAAAAGATACCAAGGCAGATATTTTCGATTTTGCCTTCAACACCCGCCTCCTCAAAGGCTTCCTGTGCCGCAGCGCTCGCCGGTGTTTGCTGATCCATGGGCCATCCCTTTGGGATGATCCAGCGTCCGGCACCGCGGCTGGTAACCAGCAAGACCTGAACCTTATCGTTATTTACACGATAGCAAAGTGCTCCGAATTGGGTTCGTACGCCGTGTTTTTGCGACGCGTTCAGCTGTATCGGCTGTTGTTTTGTATTCACTATCGTCACTTTAGAGCCGCCGCGCTTGCCTGTCGTATGCTGATTTCGCAACTTATTGTTCATTTTGTGGAAGCATAGCAAAGCAAAAGTTGTCCGAAAAGGGTGAATGAACAGCCTTTTTTCTTATCAAGCGAATCTGTTGCCTATTTTCAGGGTGGTTTTTAAAGCAGTGAAGCGACTTTAAAAGTGATTTCGTCCAACATTTTGCCTTTTGCACCGTTTTTGAAAAGGGATTTTTTACTCGCCGCTATCTGAGTGTTTCGTGAGTTTTCATCAAGAAGTTTTATCCAGGCAGTTGCAATTTCATCGGCGGTGTCAGCCTGTATTGAGCCGTTGTTACAAACGAGTTGCTCGTAAATTGCTTTGAAGTTTGAATATTGCGATCCGTGGATAATAGCAGATCCATATACGGCTGGCTCAAACGGCGTGTGCCCACCAACGGGAACCAGAGAACCTGCAACAAATGTCGTTGCGGCAGAAGAATACCATAGTGGCATTTCCCCCATAGTATCAGCGAGATAGATATCATCTGATGCTTTTGGAAGCGTATCTTGCGAACGGACTGCACAGGAGAACCCTGCCTGATCAACCAAACCTCTTATCTCATGCGACCGTCGTGGGTGGCGTGGAACCAGAATAAGTTTCAGATTGGGTTGGGTTTTGCGGGCCGTCCTGAAGGCATCAAGGATAATCTGGTCTTCTCCCTTGTGGGTAGACGCTGCACACAGTGTAAAAAGTGGATCAAAAACAGACCGAAGCTTGTCGACGTCTGGATGCGTGATTTCAGTAGACTCTTGAAATCGTTTGAGATTTCCTAACAACTTTATCCGGTCAGGTGCTACACCCAGCTCAGAAAAACGAACAGCGGAGCTTTGATCCTGAGGAAAACAGAAATCGATACATTGGAAAACTTTTCTGGCAAAGGTCTCGTCTTTTTGCCAAGAGCTAAAACTTTTCGCAGACATCCGGGCATTGACGAAGACAATCGGTATGTTTTCTTCTGAACATTTTAGGTTTCGGTTTGGATAAACTTCGTTTTCAATCGTGATCAGGCATGTTGGCTTCCAGCGTTTGAAAAACCTGTTCAACACACAGTTGAAATCTAATGGAGCTATATCGGCGTGCAGGGAAGGCGAGCGTAAACGCAAACGCTTTACTTTTTCGAATGTGAGCCGGTTCGAAACCGTCACGAGAAAATCATAGTTTTGAAACTTCCTGCTAAATACGGGCAGCAAAAGTTCCAGCGTATTAAACTCGCCCAGACTCGCTGCATGTAGCCAAATCAATCTGGGATTTGTACATTTCTCTTTGCTATATCCAAGGCGGGCAAGGAATGTTGCTGCAGTGTCTCTTCCGGAAAAAAACCGGTGGACAAAAACAAACGGAAGAACCAGCCATGCCAGCACAAGAATAATGCGGTATTTAAACACGCTGCTGTCCTTCGCTATTAAGATATCATTATAGATTAGTTGCGTTAAACAAGTGAAGCGAGACCTTTCAAAGCCTCAAATGGTACTTGGAGTAGCTTTTATAACGTTTAGTTTCATCAGTTTATTGCGCCCAAAGCCCTTCGTAAACTGCGTTGATTCCTGCGACTTCCCTTTCAATGCTGTGCTGCTGTTTGACAAAGCCCGGTGCAATTTCTGACGCTTTAGATAGACGCCCGGGATTTGCAAACCATGCCTCAACCGCCGCCGCAGCTTTGGCAGAGTTTTCTGTCCCAACCACGGTTCCCAGTTGGCCGTCATTCGAAAATTCCTGAAAGTACCCTGTTTCTGTGCCGATAAAAGGCGCTCCGCTTGCCAAAGCTTCCAAAGGTGTCATTCCGTAACCTTCATACCGAGGCAGCGCGACGAGTAGTGTAAGCGCACGCATCAGTGCGGGCATCTTGTCAGGCTTCACTTCGCCCGTAAAAACTAATCGGTTTGAAAGGCCAGCGCTTTCGATGCGAGATTCAAGTTTTCGCTTGAAACTCAAATGTTCCTTTGCGGTCTTGCCAACGATCAGGGCGACAAGGTCAGGGTGCTTTGGCAAAACCTCCAGCATTGCCTCTACAAAAATATCGGTCCCTTTTTCGGGTCTGATTCGCCCTACTGCGGCAAGGCCAAACGTGCCACCGTACCCTAGCATCCGCCAGGCGCTAGAGCGGTTTTGCGCAGGTCTGAACTGATTGGTGTCAACACCATGTGACACGACCGCATGCACATTCGAAACAAAACTGGCGGCTTCGGGCGTTGTTGCAATCACCGCGTCCATATTGGAGATCAGCCAGCGTGGATATGCCGAATGTAACCTTTGCGCCGCCGAGGTGAAAACAATTTTTATAGGCAGCCGCAAAACATCGCGCGCCCACAAGGCTGCCCGCATTTCGGGATTGCGCCGTACATGCCAAATGGAAAATGGCCGGTCGGGCGGTTTTTTACGACTAAGTTTATATGCGAGCTGCTTTGAAATTGGTACCGGACAATGCGGAAGCGGTTGCCCAACAAGGCGCATATCAAACTGGTCTTGCTGAACAGCAACCACCCCTGCCGTAGTCGCAGAGACTCCAGTGAAATTCTTGTTGAAATTTGTTACATAAAGCTCAGGTGGGGGCATGAAAGATGGGCCTCAATCGCGGGCGTATACATCTTCATAGCGCACAATGTCATCTTCACCCAGATAGCTGCCTGTTTGAACTTCAATCAGTACCATGGGTACTTTGCCCGGGTTCTCCATTCGGTGTTTTTCCCCCAAAGGAATGTAAACTGACTCGTTGTCACTTACGAGCTTAACTACGTCACCGATCGTGACTTTTGCAGTTCCTTCGACGACAACCCAATGTTCGGAACGATGCACATGGCTTTGAAGGCTAAGAATTCCGCCGGGCTTTACAACAATGCGTTTCACCTGAAACCGGGGGCCCATGTATAGACTCTCGAAACTTCCCCAAGGGCGATGATCGCGGGGGAATTGAACGGCCTGGTTGGATTTCTTCTGTTTTAGCGCGTCTACTGCGAGTTTGACGTCTTGCGCGCGGGACTTGTCTGCGACCAGTACTGCATCTGGCATTGCAATCGCGACAATGTTTTCTAAGCCAATCCCGACTATTTCCGTACCCTTGGCTTCCGAACGCAAAAGCGTGTTCTTGCAATCTATTCCGATTGCGGCGCCAGAGGTTACAAGACCATCATCATCGCCTTTCGTTTCGCGCCAGACACTGTCCCAGTCTCCAAGATCGGACCAGCCTCCACTAAATGGCACAGCCGACAGATTTTTAGCTTTTTCCATGACCGCATAGTCAATCGATATATCCTCAGCTTCTGACCAGGGCTCGGGCGCGAGACGCAAAAAACCCAAATCAGTCTCAGCTTCGTCAATCGCGCGTTTGACCGGTGTCATCAGATCTGATTTATTTTCTTTGAAGGCGTCTACAATTGTCTGGGCTTTGAACAAAAATATTCCCGCATTCCAGAGGAAATTCCCAGCATCCAACATCTTTTGTGCTGTGGCTACATCTGGTTTCTCCACAAAACGGCGCAGTTTTACGGCTTCGCCATTCGCTGAAGGGCTTTCCAGTTCTAAGTAACCGTATCCGGATTCCGGTCGTGTTGGACCGATGCCAAAAGCTACCAGATTGCCTGCAAGTGCCGCATCTTTACCCGTTTGGACCGTTTTAGAAAAATGGTCAGCATCCGGTACATTGTGGTCTGACGGCAAGACCAGTATCATTGCGTCTTTGTCTTTTTCAAGCAAATAGAGAGCGGCCGCCAGAATCGCCGGGGCAGTGTTGCGCCCTTCGGGTTCGATCAGAACAGCACCTGGGTCGATCCCGATTTCTGTAAGCTGTTCCGCGACAATAAACCTGAAATCAGAATTGGTCAGAACCAAAGGAGCAGTATATCCGTCGCCCTTTACGCGCGATGCTGACATCTGAAACAGGCTCTGGTCGCCAATTAGTTTTGAAAACTGCTTTGGATAGCTCTTTCGCGACAAAGGCCAAAGACGCGTTCCCGAACCACCGCAAAGAATAACTGGTGTGATCATTTTTTTGTCCACTGCTCCCAAACAAACGGATAGCTCCAATCAGAGCGGAAATTTTCTTCAATTCTGCTTACAATGCCAGTGCGAACTGCAATCAAACTTTCAGAGTAGAGATGAAACTGCACCTGCAAAATACCTATTTTGTTAATAAACCCGGTGTCGAGCAATGCCGGTAATAGATCGTATTCACCACCTTCAATGTTGATCTTTGCCAGAGAAAAGTCGGTGTCTGGGTGTTCGTTGAAAAATACAGAAACAGGCTGAATCTTTCCTTCCACCGCGTTCTTGTTTTCATGTAGCGCTGAAGAAGCGTCTCCGTCGTCAGAAAGTTTCAAAACACCTTCTTCTGAACCAAGTGCAAATTCGTGGATGAATATTTTGTCATTACCTGAAAACCGGTTGCGCAATTCTTCTGCAAATCTGGGGTGAGGTTCAAACACATGTACAGAGCATTTATAGCGTTCATGAATGTCGTGTGCCCAGTTCCCTTCGAATCCCCCGAAATCCAGCACAACAGATTTTTCACCCAACCCATCAAAATCTTGCCGGATCGCCTCACGCCGATCTGTTTTGTAACGCTTGAAAGAGTCGTAAAAAATCTTGAGCCACGGCGAGCGTTTTCGTCTAAGCCAATGTTTTAGGGAAATTCTCATAACTCTTACGCTTTCAGTATCGGTTTTTTTTACAATTTGTGACCGTATCGCGAGTATTCAGCTTTTCCTTCGTTTATCTTGTCCCAAAAAGCAAGCTGACGACCCAAGACTAAAGACTGATTGTGGTAGGTTTTAGGAGAAAGTTCAAACTTGCCGTAGTATTGACATTTTTCTACATCTTTTGGAGCGATTGCTGCCTTTTACTTTCATATCTATCAGCGGAATGCTGAACCCGAGTTATTTTAAGTACTTAGTTATGCAAAGTCGTTAAATGCTTTGAGAGCTTGCCCACACATGTTAACGCGAGTGCATAAGAATACTTAGGTATTTATGGTGTTTTGGAGAGAAAGATGGATGTCGTCATCGCGCGTTTGTTTGGTGGCCTTGGCAACCAGTTGTTTCAATATGCGGTGGGCAGGGCCGTTGCAGAGCGTAACAAATGTGGGCTTTTACTTGATACGCGCGAGACGGATGAAAAAGGCGGGCACTGGAAATATGCTTTGTCACATTTTAACGTCAATGCAACGATCGGTGATGACAGCAACCTGCCACCTGCGCGCTCTGACACTTTGCGTTACTATTTTTGGCGCTATCTAAGCAAGAACCCGGAATTTATTCGCGAGAAGCATTTAGGGTTTAACGAAAACATCAACCAACTGTCCGCTAACACATACCTGCATGGGTATTTTCAGTCTGAGAAATATTTTACTGACTACGCAGAGGTCCTGCATCGCGAACTGGCGATAAAAACGGCACCCACCAAAGAAAACGAACGATGGCTACAGCAAATTGACGCCTGCAATTCAGTTTCGTTGCACGTTCGCAGAGGCGACTACGCAGCCGCAGGAAGCACGTATGCGGTGTGTGACAAGAATTACTATGATCGCGCACTTGAAATCATAGCAGAGAAAACCGCTTCGGAACCTGAAGTTTTTGTGTTTTCGGATGATCCGGTTTGGGCGAAGCAAAATATGAGGTTTGGAGTCAAAACGCATTTTTCAGATCATAACGAGAGCGCAAAACATTACGAAGACATGCGTCTCATAAGTTGTTGTAAACACAACATTGTTGCGAATTCAACGTTTTCCTGGTGGGGCAGCTGGTTAAACCGGAACCCTGATAAAATTGTGGTTGCGCCGAAAGACTGGTTCGGAAAACAAAAGATGCAGAATCCGGACATTGCACCCGAAAGCTGGATACGTCTTTAGCAGAAAGCACCCTTTAATGCGGTACGCAGAGCTTCCATTTCCTTTTCCAGCGGGTAGTGGTGGTTTCCAATGAATAATCCAGCGCCATCGATGTATTCAGCGTTTTTCAGGTTTCCTGAAATCTCATAGTCAAAGTACTTTTCAACAACTTTGTTCTTTGCAAAGTTGCCAGCAACGATCGGCCTGCATTCGACACCTGATTTTTGCAAACTGTTTAGTAGAACGGAACGGTCAATGTTGCATTCCGGATTTACCACCATCGAAAATCCGAACCAACTGCTTTCACCAATTTCTTTTTGCGAAATCACGTCACCGAATTCTTTGGTGAGGTCCTTGAAAAGAACGGCATTCTTGCGCCGATTTTCCACAATCATCGGCAATTTTAAAAGTTGTTCTTGCCCAATGGCACCGCTCATTTCCAGAGGTCGCAGGTTGTAACCCGGAAGGACGAAACGGAAAGATTCTTCAAACGCATCCGTGCTTTTCTGCCCTGTCACCAGATTGGTTTCAGGCAAATTACGCGTCCAACCGTGGGCGCGAACAGATAGCATGATATGGTATAGTTCTTCGTCATTTGTTGTGACCATACCCCCTTCCATGGTGGAAATATGGTGCGAGAAAAAGCAACTGTAACTTCCGGCAATGCCAAAAGTACCCGTTTGCTGGCCACCCAGAGTGGCCCCTAAAGATTCACAATTGTCTTCGATCAAATAGATGTCGCGCCCCGCAATCATCGCATTGATCTTGTTATAATCATTTGGGTTACCCAGCAGATTTACCGCCATGATCAGTCGGGTTTTCGGGCCAATGGCCTTTTCCAGTGCATCAAGGTCGAAGTTTAGAGTTTCAAGGTCAATATCCACGAACTTCAGTTTCAAACCGTATTGATAAAGTGGCGAATAGGTCGTGCTCCACGACACAGCAGGCACGATCACTTCATCCCCGGGCTGAAGATTTGCTTTGGAATGGTATCGCAACGCGGCAACCATCAACAGATTGGCAGAAGAGCCGGAATTGACCATCACCGCATAGGGCGTGTCGGCAAATGTCGCGAACTGTTTTTCAAATGTTGCGACTTCCTTCCCCATAGAAAAAAAGCCAGAGGCAACGACCCGGTTTATCGCCTCAATTTCGTTTTCATCCCAGGAACTTGTCGCAAGTGTAAATACGGGATCTGTCATTGGGATGAACTCCTTAGCTCTGGCTATCCAGAAAAAACTGGTATGTCTGCTGGATGCCTTCTTCAAGCGATGTTTTCGGGGCCCAACCCAACTCTGTCTGGCGGCTGACGGACAACAATTTTTGTTTCATACCAACGGGTTTGCTGAGGTCATGGGTAAATTTACCTTTCCAGCCAATCACCTTTGCTGCCGCCTCATAATACTCGTTGATCGAATAATCATGGCCGACGCCAAGGTTCATCATGTCGGGTAGTCTTTCGAATCGATCTACCATGTACCATGTGCCATCCGCCATATCGGACGCGAACATAAACTCTCGTCGTACCGTTCCGTCGCCCCAGATTTCGACGCTGTCCAAACCTTGTGTTTTGGCGTCATGCATCTTTTTCACAATTGCGGGCAGTAGATGCGACACCTTGGGGTCGAACTTATCGTGCTTGCCAAAAAGGTTGCAGGGCATCAGTGTTTTATAATGGAGATTTGGTTTTGTCGCTGAAAGATAGCTACATAGCCTGGCGACGGTGATTTTTGCCAAGGCATAGCCTTCATTGGTCGGCTCCAGCTCTCCGGTCAAAACCTGTTCTTCGCGAAGCGGGTTTTCTGCAAGGCGGGGGTACATACAGGAACTGCCAAGATTTAGCAGCTTTGAAACGCCGGCTGCCTGCGCTGAAAGAACAATATTGCGGCCCATATCAAGGTTGTTGACAAGAAACCCAGCTGGATCAGCGATGTTGGCATGAATGCCGCCGACTTGCCCCGCACAATGAATAATCAGGTCGGGTGTGTGGGCTTTGACCAAATCCGACGTTTTTTCATAAGACAACAGATCCAACTCTTCGCGGGACGGGACGACCAGTTCGTGTTGCTTCGCTGCAGCGTGTTCGATCAGGTTTTTCCCGACCATTCCACTGCCACCTGTAATGAGAATTTTCATCAGGCTTGGGCTTTGCGTTTCTCGGCCTTGAAATCTTCGGCGACCATTTCAGCAACGAGTTCGTCAAAGGACGTTTGCGGTACCCAGCCCAGTTTTTCCTTGGCCTTCGTTGCATCGCCCAACAGGGTCTCAACCTCGGTAGGGCGGAAGTAGCGCGGATCAATCGCGACAATCACCTTGCCGTTGGCGTCACGCCCGACTTCGTCCGTTCCTTCACCCTCAAATGTGATCTCCATGTCCAGTTCTTTGGCTGCCGCCAGAACAAAATCGCGGACTGAATATTGCACGCCTGTTGCGATGACAAAGTCTTCTGGCACCTCTTGCTGGAGCATCAGCCACATCACTTCGACATAGTCGCGCGCATGACCCCAGTCGCGTTTCGCATCTAAATTGCCAAGCTTCAGCGTTTTTTGCATGCCCAGTTTGATCCGGGCGAGTGCCATTGTGATTTTCCGGGTTACGAAGGTTTCGCCACGTTTTGGGCTTTCGTGGTTAAACAGGGTGCCGTTACAGGCGTACAACCCGTAAGCCTCACGATAGTTGACTGTAATCCAAAAGGCGTAAAGCTTGGCAACCGCATAGGGGCTGCGGGGGTAAAATGGCGTTTTTTCAGTTTGCGGGGTTTCCTGAACCAAGCCGTAAAGCTCGGATGTTGAGGCCTGATAATATCGCGTCTTTTCACCAAGTTCCAGAATACGGATAGCTTCCAGCATACGAAGCGCACCAAGCGCATCAGAGTTTGCTGTGTATTCCGGTTCTTCAAACGAAACCGCAACGTGGCTTTGTGCAGCCAGGTTGTAGACTTCGTCTGGTTTCACCTTTTGCAGGATATGGGTGAGGCTGGTGCTGTCTGTCATGTCGCCATGATGCAGAACAAAGCGCCCTTCCTTACCTTCAGGACCTTCAAACAGGTGGTCGATGCGGTCAGTGTTGAATAACGATGTCCGCCGCTTGATGCCGTGGACTTCGTAACCCTTTTCAAGCAGGAATTCGGCAAGATAGGCACCATCCTGACCCGTTACACCCGTAATCAATGCCTTTTTTGCGTTCATAGTCTTTCCTGTTTTTTGTCGATTGTTTTCCGGATTAGCAAGGCAGCCCGTTCAATGTTGTTCGCGTGATGTCGAGCAGCTTGTTCGTTCTTTTCGATCCATTTTAACCGTGCTTCGTAGTCCGAAACGCTCATGTTTTTCAAAGCTGTATTAATTTCAGCAGCGTTGTTGCATATTATCATACCACGCACGTCGAAATAATCGCTGATGTTTGGTGCACCCCAGTAAATTGGCACTGTTTTACACAGGCAAGCGTCTACAAGTTTCTCTGTGAAATAACTCTGTTCACGTACATTTTCAATTACCACTGAGTAGCGGTAAGGCGCCAATCCATCTGCCTTTTCTTTAAAAGGTCTGTAGCCCCGCCCCATAATATCAACATCAAGGCCTTCAGATCGGATGTGGTCTACCGTTTGATGCCGAAGTTTATGACCCTCCAGATCGCGCCTTGCAGAAGCGATTAGTGATGCCATCTTTGATTTTGTAAGGTCAATCTGGGATTCTTCATTTATAAATGTCGAACCTAAATAGTAAAATTCACCGTTTTCTATTTTTTTAAGTAGTGACGCATTTTTTGTCAGAACTTTGTAGAATCGCCAGTGAAGCCATTTAGCCCAATTTACGTATCGTTGGTGTACGGCGTCAGGCTCAACAATCATAACTGAAATTTTTGCTTTCACACCAAATCGGGGGAACAAGAACACCGGTTTTCTCGGAAAAGTCAAAAGATGATCATCACGGCGTAAATTTCTGACGCGACCGCTCAGCAACCTCTTCGGTCTGCCGATGGGCCAGGCCAGGACGTCCAGAGAAAGGTTCGCAAGATTACATGTCGGCCATTTACCATAGGGCACGACAGCTATCGCAGGCGCATCATCAATTTGAGTCATGGCATTAATTCATAAAAAGAGTTATTTCTGCTTCGCCCCACGAGAACATAACTCAACTTGGCGAACACTTTAGTACACTCTGGATAATCAGAATCTGGTTCGGGATGTTCGATCACGATCTTTTTCGGCAATTGTGCTTTCGGTGCATTCATCAAGAATGGCGCGAGGGCCTTGTCTTCGTGGCCTTCTATATCAATTTTTAGACCGTAAATGGTTTTTATTTTCTGTTCATTTAAGATTGCACCCAAGGTGCGGATTGGAATTTCGCCTCCTGAGGTTTCTTCCACCGCAACAATTGCCACATCGTCTTTGCGAATAATTAGCGAACCCTGCCCATCCGCGTCGCTAACTGCCGCTGAAACTATTTTCAAATTGTTTAGGCCTGTCGCGTTTGCGTTAAATGCCAACCTTTTAGCCATTAACGGATTGGCATCAATGGATATTGTTTTGCCGATCGGAGCAGTTTTTGCCATCGGTTGCGAGTACAAGCCAATATTAGAGCCCAAATCGATAAAGTTCGCGTCAGGCGAGGCATCTGTCAGCAGAAAATCCAAATCCGCTCTGTTATAGTCAGGGTTTAGTAACAGCCCATATTCAATCAGATTGTTTTCACCCCAAATGCGGTACGCACAATCCCGGAAAAAAATATCTAGAGGTCCTTTGGAAAGCGCCAATATAATTTGAGTGTATTTACCGCGAAAAAGGCCTCGTTTTAAGATCGTTTTCTTACCAATGCCAATCAAGATTCGTTGCAGATAGTTCGGTGCAAATGTACCAAAGGGCGCAGTTTCGTGATTTGTACCGCCGGTCAGTTCGTCGCTCGTCAGCGAACGCCAAGTTCCAGACATTAATTCTTTTCCTTACAAATTTAGTTACTCACTAACTAATACGCGCCAGAAATCCAATGAGTTAGTGTTACGCATTTCAACCTATAACATCGGTCGAGCGAGCAGAGTACTTTCGTATCTGCGTTTTGTAACGATTGCGTTTTAGTTCCCGCGCAAGTTTTTTGATCAGCGGCTGCTTGGCTGAAAGCGTGCTTCCGCCTGTCTCTGCTGTACGATCGGATACACCTGAAGGTACAACGCAGCTTAAATGAACGCCTGTTTCCCAATGTAATTGCAAAAAACCATCTATAGGCCGGTCTATTTTTTGTGTCAGGTTTAATAGTCTTTCAGCCGCAGCGCGGCTTACAAACTGGGCAGACGTGCGTAGCGGCGTTACAATGGGCTGGACGATCTTAGCATTTAGAGTTTCCGCCAAGACTTGATTCTGGTCTGGCACGATGCGTACCTGAAACTGAATGTAGCCCAGTTTTTCGATGTTGCGTTCCGCAATCGCGACAGCCGGACCAAACTGGCCCGGTAAGATCTGAACGTCATCTTCAAAGATAAGCCCTGCATCTAAATTTTGCTCAACAATGGCGTTCCAGACCTTTCGGTGGCTCAGAAAACAGCCAATTTCGCCAACGTTAAGTTTAAAAGGATAGGCCGGCTTGAACAGTGTCTTACCTGAATAATAATTTGTAAGAACTGTTTGGGGTAATTTTGCGCCATCCACAGCATCTATTATCTGAGCGTCATAAGGCGCTTTTGAAACCAGATCCTGCACCTGCGCCTTGCGCCCTGTCGCGCGTTGAAGATGCACTATGAAGGTTTTATATGCCGCCATTCGCTGAACCCCAATCGCCTTTAATCCTCTGAAACTGCTAAAGCAAAATCACTGGTGCCTCCAGCCTTTGTTTTGCTCATGACTTTGAAGTTTGTTTGTTTGGAAAAGCAAAAGCATTCAAGCTATTGTTGTTTTTTGGCAATCCACTTAGAGAACGGTGATGCAACCGATTCATAAGAAAACCTTTGCAAAGTTTTTGCAGTACATCCCGATCTGGATCGGCCTTAAACTGGGAAGGTTGATGTCGTTTCGTTTGCGCAGTGCATTTTTCGCAGGTGTTTGCGGGTTTCTGATTCCGATAATACCTGGTTCGCGTCGACGGGTTTGGAATGGCTTGAAACGCGTTTTTCCGGACATGCCCGAAAACGAAGTTCGGGTTCTTTGTAAA
Source organism: Pseudohalocynthiibacter sp. F2068 (assembly GCF_023015645.1). Taxonomy (NCBI): domain Bacteria; kingdom Pseudomonadati; phylum Pseudomonadota; class Alphaproteobacteria; order Rhodobacterales; family Paracoccaceae; genus Pseudohalocynthiibacter; species Pseudohalocynthiibacter sp. F2068. The sequence goes on along the minus strand of NZ_JALKAK010000019.1, from coordinate 25,514 downwards.
AAGATAGGGGAAAATACTGGACGTACGCTTTCCGAAATACTTTTTAGCGCTAGTTACAGCAAACGTCTGGATCTGTTTGATGCGACTGGCCCGGGTTTGGATGTATTGCAAAAAGCGAAAGAATCCGGAAAAGGCGCGATCATCGTTTCAGGCCACTTTGGTCAATGGGAAGCAGTTCGTCATTTTTTGAAATCCGCCGGAATGGAAACGGGGGCTGTTTATCGTGAAAACAGCAATCCATGGTACGAACCGCATTTTCTTGCCGGAATTAAAAAGGGTGGTGAACCAATCGTCGCTAAAAGTGCGGCAGGAAACATGAGGATGGTTAAGCATCTGCGCAACGGGGGTTTTTTTGCACTGCTTGTCGACCAGAAGTATCAGCAAGGTCATCTGATCCCGTTTCTGGGCATTGACGCATTGACACCTACTGCAGCTGCGGTAATGGCCTTGCGCTATGACCTGCCTTTGGTTCCTGCTTTCGGAACGCGAGATGAAAATGGGAAAAATATTCACGTTGAATTCGAAGAACCAATTCCACCGTCGGATGCCCTGACTATGACGCGCGAAGTAAACGACAGAATAAGCGCGCGTATTATAGAGAAACCAGAGCAATGGTATTGGTTGCACAACCGCTGGGAAGATACGTTCCTTTATGAGCGGTTCCACGGTGGTCAAGCCTGATAGGTGTAGCCGCTTTGCATCACTTTTATGGGTGTTGTCGTTGCTAAGAGAGCGGGCGGTAAGCGAAGACTTCGATCTCGACATGAACATCGACGAGCAAATCGCTGAGGGATGCTTGCGCGATCAGTTGTCGGCCACGCGCTTCCGGCAAGAAATCGAAATTGAAATACTGGACGACGGTTTGCCCTACTTCGACTTACCCATCATCGAAGCTGCAACCCCAAAGTAACCAAATTGAGATAAAAAAGTTCGCTTCGTCCGGCGGTTTCAACGGATCGACGCAGACCTTGGGCCATTCCCGAGAACCCTCTTCACGCCACATCTCAATTAGCAGTTAATCAGCCGGGTTTCGTCGCGTTCGTTGATCACGCTCAAGGTTTAATCTGGGGAATCTGCATAAGGTCCTTTTGTCAGAATGAGCGAGGTCAAAATGGAATCCAATGCACTTCCCCGCTTCGACGACACGGTCAATACAACCGGCTGTTGCCCCTTATTCAATCCGGACGGTTGAGACGGGGCCGAGCTGCATTTCGAGGACAAGAGCTTCGTGCGTGCGATGACGAACTCGGTTTTGCACATCGCGGTCAATATGGGCAAAGTGTTTGAACGGGTTCAAAAGAATATTGAATCCGCAGGTGCATATGACACAGACAACTACATTGTCCTTAGCCGGGATATTTCCCGTGGAAGGCTGAACACCTCTTCGCGATATCTGCGCCTGTGCCAGAAGAAGAAGCGACGACGATAACTGGAAACTTCGTGACGAAGGTCTTTGAGGGCCCATATAAAAACGCAAAACTGGCATCAGGAAATGCAGCAGATAACAAAAGAAGCCGGATTCGAAAGTGACGAAGTATATTTCTTCTACACGACCTGCCCTAAATGCGCGAAAGCTTACGGCAAGAACTACGTCGTTGGGGTCGCGAGGACATCCTGAACGGTTATTGCTTCGAGCTCCGAACTGAAACTCAACGCCCCAAAAGGCCACGATTGTGAAACGATCCGCGAACCCCATGCCCGACTACATAGCGCTGGCTCTCAAGGTGGAAGTGCTGTGGGACTTTTACGATCGACGCCCTTGGTACCAACGCAATGATTATGTTGGCAGGATAGACAGCGCCAAACGCGAAAAAACGAAGTTGAAGCGGTTGCAGCAAATGCTGGACGAACTCCGGGCCGGTGCCGTCTATTTGAAAATGACATGGCAGTTCGTTCGCTTTAAAATGAACGAGACACCTTGTTTGAATGCTTGGAGATGTTGGTGCAATCAACATTTGGATCACTGTTTTGACAGCCTTTGCAAATTGCTTAGAGAAAGCGATTTCTACAATTTGCCATCTCGTTTTCCGGGGCAGAGCGTGCCTTGATAATACACGGCTCCTCTAAGGTTTGGCGAACGATCTCTAGTGCCGGACGGCCTTTTGATGCGCGGACTGATAGTCATTTATGCGCGGTGTAAACACCTATTCTCAAGGGCATTTTCGCGGGTTCCGCTCCAAACCGCTCTCTTAGACGGGTAAGAACGCGTTGCACCACATCAATGGGGTCCACGCCACCCCTGTCTTTGATTTCATCAAACACTGGATTTCCGAGAACAAGTCCGCGCGCGAAGGCTTCTAGGTCGGTGACTTCTCTCTCGTGATTCATTTCTTCGTGTGAAGCGTTTGTAAGCCCCGCCTCGGCAAGGTCGCTCAGCACAACATCCGGATCATTGTAAAAGAATGGAATCTTGTAAAATCCGGGAGGGTTTTCAGGGGAAAACTCGGCGATAGCCTCGTGTGCCACTTCAGAGAATGGATTGTCAGCGTTTTTGCACCAGGCAGAAAAGATATATTGCCCCCCTGGCCTGAGCACGCGCGCGACTTCGCGGTACGATGCGACAATGTCCGGAAAGAACATCACTCCGAACTGACAAACGATCTGATTTATCTGATCATCTTCGAATGGCAACGACATTGCATCGACTGGCTTGAACATAACCTTTTCGTCTGCATGAAATTTCTTCGCTGCAATTTCTAGCATGGGTGCATTCAGATCAGTCACGAGCAGCGGAACATCATCTGGCAAGGCGTCGCGTAAAAATCTGCTCACAAATCCTGTACCAGCTGCTATCTCGAGCACCATTTGCGGAGAAAACGCCGCGCTTCGTTTGGCAACTTGCGCAGCAAAATACTCGAAGATGTTAGGGCCGAGCCCTGAGTCATAATGTTTGGGAATATCACCGACAAACCGGCTTGCATCATTACCCATTCGCACATCCACCTTTTTTAAAACAAGAACCGAATACACAAAGAATCGCGAATATGGGATGAGATAACAAGTATTACTTGGAACCATCCAGGCCAATCATGCACCAGCATTCAAACTGGGTCACTTAGGTAGGGCCGACCAAAATTATTGGTCTGGCTGACTAGTCGTAGGAAAGGAAACTTGGGCATCATTTGGGAGTTCTTGTTTTGAGAAATATATCCAAATCGCGATCGTACTGAGTATTACGCAAATTATAGCCACGAGTACCCCAAGCGGTTTTTCTTTCGCCATTCGATTTAACAATGTTTGATCGTATTCAAAATAAATCATGTTAACCCAAATCTGTGGCGATTGGTCGAGCTATGCATCGTACAAGTTTAAAGCGAAGGGCTCGGTTTATTCGATTTCCTTCTTGTTGAAGATCAGCACGCACCACGGAAACAACGGGCGATGTCCCTACTGAGGACGCCAGTTCAAACCGTCCTCAGTAGCGCCCCGGGGGTGGTATTCACAACCGATCCAGCCGTCGTATCCAAGCCTTTCCAAGTTAGAAAAAATGATTGTGTAGTCGCAGTCGCCGTGATCCGGTTCACGCCGATCCGGGACGCTTGCAATCTGAATGTGAGCGATGTCAGTAAAGCTCTCTTTAAGCGCGCCAAGCGCATCGCCGTTCGTAATCTGCGCGTGGTAACAATCAAACTGAAGGCGCAGATTGCGGGCGCCAACCTGTTCAATAACGCGTCGGGCGGCATCGGTATTGCTCAGGAAATACCTGGGCATATCATTTGTGTTGATCGGTTCAATTAAGGCAGTAATCCCGGCGTCAGCAAAGCGACTCGCAGCATGACTAAGGTTCTCCAGATAAACATCCCCAGCATCAGAGAGCTCGGCTTCGCCGACGCATCCGGCCATGACGTGCATTTGTTTCAGGCCGGTCGCCTGTGCATAGATCAATGCGGTTTCGACGGTTTCTCTGAATTCGCCCTGCCGCCCGGCGATCGCAGCGAGGCCACGGTCGCCAGCGCGCCAGTCTCCGGGTGGGAGGTTGTGGAGGGCAAGGGTTACTCCAGCGCGCTGTACAAACTCAGAGATTTCGCTCGGAGAGTATTGATAAGGAAACAGAAACTCCACGCCCCTAAAGCCCGCTTTTGCCGCGGACATAAACCGCTTTGGAAAAGGCAGCTCGGTAAACATAAAGCTAAGATTCGCCGCGAAGTTTAGAGCCATTTTTTGTCCTTAGTGCTCATCTGAGAAATTTGAAAAGGGCATAATTTGTCTGTTCAAGTTTTGGGTTCCTGGTCCGATTCCACGAATTGGAAGTAGCCGGATTGATCCAGATCGCCCAGACCTTCATCGACCATTTTGATCCAGAGATCACGGCTTTGGCGCATAAGTGGTAACGAAAGGTCGACCTCCTCGGCCAGTTCAATGGCTTGGCGCATGTCCTTTTTCTGGGTTGTCGCGCGGGCACCAGGGGTGAAGGCGCCATCAATCATTCTTTGCCCATGTAGTTCCAGGATGCGGCTTGCCGCAAAGCCGCCCATCAAAGCCTCGCGGACCCGGTCCAAGTCGGCCCCTGCAGCCTTCGCAAGGGAAAGAGATTCTGCGATTATTCCGACCGTCGCCCCGACGATAGCTTGGTTGGCAACCTTCGCGGCCTGGCCTGTACCGACAGGGCCAATGTGGGTAAGCGAGTCGCCCAAAACGTCAAACACCGATTTTACGCGTTCGATATCCGTAGGTTTACCACCCGCCATAATGGACAAGGAGCCAGCCTTTGCTCCAGCCTCGCCGCCCGACACCGGCGCATCAACGTATCGTCCGCCCGCTTCCTCAACAATATTTGCCAATTGCCGGGTTGCGGTGACGGACGAAGAACCCATGTCGATTACAGTTGCGCCGTGAACCAGCCCTGGCAGCACGCCGTTTGTGTCGCAAATTGCCGCCTTGAGGGACGGTGTATCGCTCACACAAAGAATTATGAAACCCGTGCCTGTGCATTGTGCAATTTCCTTCGGTGTGGCAGCAACCGAGGCGCCCTTTTCGGCCAATCCAGCACATTTTGAGGCCGTTCGATTGTAAATCGTCAGGGTGGCATTTGCTGCGAGAAGGTTGGCAGCCATCGGGCTACCCATGAGCCCAAGGCCGATAAACCCTACTTTGGTGTCTGTAAGCGGCACGCATTTCTCCATCGCTGATATCTATTAACCGCCACCAGCGTGAAAAGAGACATCATCATTGGTCAATCTCTTCCATGCGGGTCTGCATATCTTCGTTCCAGAAGACTTGTTCTCGCCCACCACCAAAACATCGCCGACGTGCTTATTACGTAGGGGCAATTTGACCCGTTTTTGTGTTCAGAAGTGGCGTGTGCGGCCTGTGTGCTGTTTGACTGAAAGATTGCACCGGTCAGCGACACGTGCCTGACAGGTTCTTATCATCTTGCCCAATTGGCATCTCCACGGAATTCTATGCTTACGGCCGCGAAGCAATCGGCCCCGTGACGCCTTTGTTCTGAAGAATTCAGGTCAGCTTATCTCTAACACGAGCGCCGTCTTAATTCGTGCGAGAACTTTGAACTGAACCGCGCTGTTGCTATGATAGAGTAGTATCCGCTTTGTTCAGCATGGTTTCCGCCATTTGGCGGCGAAACTGAGACTGGATCGAATTCATCTGACACCGCCGCGACAAATAAACGCGAGACCGAGCTGCTCGAAAGCGGGTGTCAAGGAATACGCGCGCCTCCTGATTTTACACGCCGCAGCGGAATAGAGGATTCGATGGAAGCCACGCCCGGCACTTTGGTCAACCGCCCGACCAGGAATTGCTCGAACTCTTTCAGGCCGGTCGTGGCAATGCGCATCAGGTAGTCGCGATTGCCGGTCATCAGCCAACAATCCACCACTTCAGGAAACTTCTGCACGGCGGCCTCAAAACTTGCCAGCGCATCATCGACCTGTTTGTCGAGCTGAACTGAGACAAACACGGATACGCTAAACCCAAGCGCGTCTTCATCAATCAATGAGGAGTATCCGGTGATGATCCCACTTTCTTCCAGCCTTCGGATGCGGCGCGAGGTCGGTGTGGTGCTCAGGCCAATGCGGTCACTCAGATCCTGCACGGAAATGCGCCCGTCAGCGCAGAGTGCTCTGAGTATTTGAACATCAAATGCGTCAACTGTAGCGGAATCGGACATTAAATTTAACTTTCGTGGCGGATAATGGTTTGAATTTCCGAAATAGAACGCGATAAAGCCGGGAAGCTGCAAGGTAAATCGACTAGTCTCTGCGCGAATTTCACCAGACGTTGTTGAGACACGGTGGAGAAAACCCAAAGGACCGACAATGAGTGCCGAAGATAAAACCACCCAACAGCAACACCTTAAGACTATCGAACAGCGGCTTTTGTGGTTGTCTCACTGGATGATCCACAACGCCAACCATATTCGCCCCAAGGTCGACGGAATTAAGGTCGGTGGGCATCAGGCAAGTTCTGCTTCGATGGTGTCAATTATGACAGCACTCTATTTCTCGGCACTGCGGCCAGAGGATCGGGTGGCGGTAAAGCCACACGCATCACCTGTGTTCCACGCAATCCAATATTTGATGGGCAATCAGACTCGCGAAAAAATGAAAAATTTCCGCGGCTACGGCGGTGTGCAGAGTTATCCAAGTCGCACCAAAGACATTGATGACGTGGATTTCTCAACCGGATCCGTCGGCCTTGGTGTCGCCGTCACGTCATTTGCATCCATTATCCAAGACTACATTCAGGCTAAATCATGGGGCAGGGACCAGAAACTTGGCCGTATGATCGCGTTGGTTGGTGACGCTGAACTGGATGAGGGCAACATTTATGAGGCTCTGCAGGAAGGTTGGAAAAACGATCTGCGCAACTGTTGGTGGATCATCGATTACAACCGCCAATCTTTGGACGGGGTTGTGCGTGAAGGGTTGTTCCAGCGAGTTGAACAGATATTTGATGCCTTCGGCTGGGATGTCGTGCGCGTCAAATATGGTCACCTGCAACGCGCAGCTTTTGAGGAACCGGGCGGAGAGAAATTACGCCAGTGGATCGATGAGTGCCCGAACCAGCTTTACTCGGCCCTGACCTATATGGGCGGCGCTATTTGGCGGGAAAGGTTGCTGGATGCATTGGGCGATCAGGGCGACGTAACCGCGCTTTTTGAGCGGCGCAGTGATGAAGAACTGGCTGCATTGATGGAAAACCTTGGCGGTAACTGCGTGTCGACCATGGCAGATATTTTTGCGGCCATTGACCATGATCGACCTGTGTGCTTCCTCGCCTATACGATCAAAGGCTGGGGCACGCCTATCGCTGGTCATAAAGACAACCACGGCGGCCTTATGAACAAGACACAGATGGCCGAGTGGCAGAAGTTCATGGGCGTGGCAGACGGGGAGGAATGGGAAAAATTCGCCACCATTTCAAATCCGAAGGCCTTTGAAGATCGATTGGCCCAAACACCATTCTTTGCAAAAGGCCGCCGCCGGTATCGAGACGATATCATCGATGTGCCTTCAATTGGAATCTCATCGGATCGCGAAATCTCGACCCAGATGGCATTTGGTAAAATCCTTGATGACCTGTCCAAAGGCGACAGCCTGTTGGCCGAACGGATTGTGACAACTTCACCCGATGTGACGGGAACCACAAACCTCGGGCCATGGGTCAATCGCCGCAAGCTGTTCGCACGGTCGCATCAGGTCGATACCTTCAAGGCCGAGAATATCCCCTCCACCGCGAAATGGGAATTCACACCAGACGGCCAGCACATAGAACTTGGCATTGCCGAGATGAACTTGTTCTTGTTGCTGGCCGCTGCGGGCCTGTCGCATTCGGTGTTTGGCAAACGCCTGATCCCGATTGGGACGGTTTACGATCCTTTCGTTTCTCGCGGCCTCGATGCGCTGAACTATGCCTGCTACCAGGATGCGCGGTTCATGATCGTTGGTACTCCGTCTGGTGTTACGCTCGCGCCTGAAGGCGGCGCCCACCAATCCATCGCGTCACCGCTTATCGGCATGTCGCAGGACGGCTTGGCGGCATTTGAGCCAGCCTTTGTAGACGAACTGGCCACCATCATGGAATGGGCCTTTGCCTATCTGCAAAAAGACGGTGAAGGTGATCCGGACGAACGTACATGGTTGCGGGATGAAACGGGTGGTTCTGTCTATTTGCGCCTGACCACCAATCCGATTGAACAGCCGGGTAAGCGAGTGGATGATGATTTTCGCCAAGGTGCAATTGATGGGGCCTACTGGCTACGCAAACCGGGCCCGTCCTGTGAAGTCGTGATCGCCTATCAGGGTGCGGTTGCGCCGGAGGCAATCAAAGCTGCTGGGATGATCGCCGAAGGACGACGTGATGTTGGGGTTCTGGCCGTTACATCCGCAGATCGCCTGAATGCAGGCTGGACAGCGGCGCAACGCGCAAGATCCAATGGCACAGATGGGGCTCAGTCACATATCGAAAAACTGCTAAGCGACCTGCCACGCAACTGTGTTCTCGTGACAGTAATCGACGGTCATCCAGCCACGTTGTCATGGCTTGGTGCAGTTCAAGGACATCAAACCGTCCCACATGGGGTTGAGCATTTTGGGCAAACCGGGACAATCGCGGACCTTTACCGTCATTTCCGTATTGATGCCGCTGCGTTGGTGCGGTCCGTCAGTGAACTGACGCATGGCAGGAAAATCTCTCGCGTTTCGGCAGCGGTCTGATCAAGAGTGCCTTTGAACAAAGTGGTGCAGCTGTTCCGTAGGTTCTGAGCAGGACGGACATTGGATGCATCGGAGCATTCGGCAAATTTGGGCGGATACTGTTGAAACAGTCAATTTTTGAGCATTGGCGAATTTTGTTGAAAAGTTCTTGTCGATCGAAGGCGCTACCGCTGATTCAATTCCCATATTACTTTGGGGAATTTGGTGTCTGAGGTCAGCACTCGTGGGTGGAAACCAAGGGTGGGAGCGCTTCGGGTTGCGGTTTCAACTGGCCAATGCAACACTTTAATCTTTTAGGAAAGATGGAGTGAGCAAACTAAAACAGCTGCTCAGCAGGATATGGTCCGGCGCTCGCTTTTTTGCGTTGCCTCCCCAATTAGCTGAAAAGAGTTGGTCGGAAACGAAGCGAAATGTGATCCCAAAGCTCGGTGGCCTGCGGCATATGATTTTGCCGTCTATACCAACTGTATCCTGCGATACGATAGACATTTCCTCCGGCCTGTTTTGGACGGGGATTTATCAGGTATTCTTAATCAGGGGGCGTTGGGCGACATCTACTAGCCCCACGCCATACGAAATGCAGAGCGCCGCGTGATTTCTGGGCCCCGGACTGGGGGTGACCGCCAGAAGACCCGTGACTTCTTCGACGTTGAGCACCGCAGGCAGCTACGCGGCTCGGTGCGAACGCGCACTGACATTGTGCCTTCTTTGAGCAGGGGCCGCTGAGATCAGCAATAGTATTCGTAATGATCCTTTCCAAAATCTATGGCCCCGTTTGGGTGTTAACACCCGACAGCGTTGCTTTCCCGATCATCCGTCCTGTCTCAACGCGAGCGTGAGCCTTTCTGATGTTTGCAGCTGAAATTTCGCCCATATCTTCGGTTCTAGAGTGCAGGATCGTTCCGGCATCAATCATGCCAGCGACCTGTCGCAAGACGTCAGCCTGGATAGGCATTTTGTCTGTTGAATACAGCGAACGGGTAAACATCAGCTCGTAATTAATGCGCACACTTTTTCCCATGAACAGGTCAAGATCCAGTTTCGCCTTGGTGCTGGCGACCAAACAAATTGCACCTTCGGGAGAGACTATATCAGCCATGACTTCCCAATACGGAATGTTGTTGCTGAGGTTCAAAATCAAAGGAACAGTATCATGGCCCAAGTCGACCAGTTGGTTCTTTATGTTTTTTGAATGGTCGATGACGTGATGCGCGCCCATTTTGAGGCACCAATCTTTGCTCTCTTTGCGCGATGCTGTCGCAATGATTTTGCACTTGGAGAGCTGGCGAGCAAATTGAATGGCCATTGACCCAAGCCCTCCAGCACCGCCAATTATCAGAAGTGCGGTATTCTCGTCTGTTATGCGGTCAATCTCCAGACGGTCAAACAGCGCCTCCCATGCCGCAAGTGTGGTTAGCGGAATGCAGGCGGCCTCCTCTGGTGTCAGGCTCTCAGGTTTTGGACCGACAATACGCTCGTCAACGAGCTGCAGTTCCGCGTAGCAACCTGGACGATTAATCTCACCAGCATACATGACCATGTCGCCTACTTTGTATGTTTTGACGTCATCACCGACGGCCAAAACCTCGCCACAGGCATCCCACCCCAAGATAAGCGGGTCGGCCAACCTGCCGACAATATCGTGCCTTTCTTTGAAATCCACAGGGTTAAGGGAAATTCCGTTAATACGCACAAGTAGATCTTTGCCTTTGGCAACAGGGGTTGCCAGTTCAAAATCAACGAAGCTAGCTTCATCGCTTGTGGGAAGATTTTCAAGGACACCAACAGCTTTCATTTCTTGCTTTCCAATATATGGCCACAACCAACGCGACGTTTAAGTTTGTCTAGCGCAAACCCGGAAATTCTGTTCATTTGAAAAACTAACTGAGGGGTTAGAATTTCTAATGGTATAGGTTATACAAAGTGATTGGTTTATCGGTAGGGAAGTATTGGGTGGGGCCTATGACGACACTGCAATCGTCGCCAAATAATGACTCGTTAAGGTCTGCGATATCGGCAGACCAACATCGGCACGGTTGGTGAACCACCCCCCGCCCTGCTGTTACTGACATTGTGATGCATCGCGAATTCAACAATTATCTTTTTGGTTTAGGAGATTCATAAATGAGAAAACTGCCACCTTTGAATTCACTACGGGTTTTTGATGCTGTGGCGCGGAATGGTAGTCTGTCAAAGGCAGCTTCAGAGCTCTGTGTAAGTCCATCTGCCGTCAGCCAGCAAATCTCTAACCTAGAAAACTGGTTGGGTGTACGGTTGCTGGATCGGTCTTCTAACAAAACCAGTTTAAGCCAGAATGGCCACCAGTTTTCCAAGCAGATAAAAGATACTTTTGATAACCTTGAGGAGGATGTATCGCAGATACATGAGATCAGAAATGATGAGGAAATCAGGCTAAGTGTATTACCGTCTTTGGCGTCCCGATGGCTGATACACCGACTGCCGCAGTTCCGCGCCTTGCATCCGCGCTATCGAGTGATGGTTGAGGCCTCTTTTGATCAGGCAGACTTCAATCAGCGCGAACTGACACTTGCAATAAGATCGGGAACGGGTTTGTACCCCGGATGCCATGCAACAAAGCTATTCGACGAATATGTGGCTCCAGCTTGCAGCCCTGATTATTGGAAAAAACACGCCGTCGCCTTGGAGGACATAGGGAATCGGACGCTTCTTGCAGATCACACTGTCGGGACAGAAAAGACTAATCTGGATTGGGGTACGTGGATGTACCGCGAGAACGTCCAGCCGACTGGTAACCTAGAGCCAAGTCAATTGTTTACAGACAGCAACCTAACAATTCAGGCCGCGATCAATGGTGAAGGGTTCATGCTTGGTAGAAGCGTTTTGATCAACGAGGAAATCGCACGAGGCACTTTGATCACACCTTTCTCAAACAGACAGCTTTCTGATTGGCCATATTTTGTAGTTTACCCTGAAAAGTATCATCCACCACGAACTGCCCTGAAACTAATCGTCAATTGGCTCTGTGAGCAAGCCAACGAAACGCCAGGAAGTATCAGACACAACGTCACGACGGCCTAGAGTTTTCTGAATTCCCTCGCATGGAACGGTCCTGCGGACTGCAGTCATCAAACCTGATCACGGCGGCAGTCCGCTTTGCGACAACAAGCAGCCTTACGTCAAAAGGCACCCCACTACCCTTAACCCAACCTCAGCTCTTCAAGCCTTTTCAAGAATTGCTCCTTCGCATCCTTTGGGACCCATGATTCAATCCGTTTCGTATTCTTGGGTCCCGGTGCCCCCGTTGGCCACGGTTCAGGTGGCGCAAGCATCAGATGGAATCATGTCCACAAAGAATTACTTGGGCGGTACTTTCGCTGCCATCGGTAGCATAACGTGAGCTAGCGGGGTTTCATCCCACGTAACATAGGGACCACCTACAAAGGGGTTGCGCGGAAGGTCCGCAACAACGTCCATGTCAGGAAAAAGTATCATGATATGAGGCCCTTCTTGCCTCCACACTCCGTCATCGTTTGGGTCGGTTGCCATCGGGTTGTCGTTGTTCATCATCGGATCACCGGCCATCATGTACGCAACACCAATAACGTCGGTTGTGAAAGCAGTTCCCGATGCGGCGGCCGCCATCCACTTCATCCAAACAGCATCATTGCACATTGGGTGCTGATCATCTGGGATCAGTCCAACACCTGGCAAACAAATCCACCCATTTGTTCCAGCGCGCAAAATGGTTCCATCGACGTCCATAATCGTGGCGTCGTTCGTGATATCCGATGGGGCTGCGGTGATGGCGCGTGCAATTTTGGCCTCTGCGGTTTCGGCGTTGGAAACTGTGGCAGCGCTTAGCAGCACAACCGATATTATCGCAGTGGTGAAACGCCTTTGAGAGCGGGTTATGGTGTTCAACATGTTGGGATCCTCATTGATATGTTGTCAAATTTGCGTAGGTCGATTTATCGAAGCGGCACGCCAATTCGTGGGGGCGTCATTTTTTGCTGTTTTCCTGCGCCTTTGCTGCGCCGCAGAATGGTCCTGCATAAAAACTGACGCATTGATTTGTGAGCTCGACTGCAATTGATGCAGATACCACAGCTCGCTCCGTGGCCTGTAGAAGCCGCGCTACACTTGCTGATCAAGAACACCTGATAAATCCCCGTCCAGAACAGGCCGGAGGAAATGTCTATCGTATCGCAGGATACAGTTGGTACAGACGGCAAAATCATATGCCGCATTACAGTCTGAATCGGATGCGCTTTCTGTCCGATAGGTTTCGTAAGCAGCCAGAGACGGGAATGAAAAAGCCGCAAACGCTAAATCATTCGGCCCTTCGTGTGGGAGAAAGTATCCATGATGCGTGCCACCAAATCGCTCGACGAGCGGGATCCATGCTTTTGCATAGACCTCAAAGTCCGTGGTTTTGGCAGGGTCAATTTTGTAAGTTACATGACAGGTTATCATGGTTTTTCCAATTTGATTATTGTGCTGTTGTCGGTCGACAGGGAATTTGGACCCATAGGCTCTGATCCCAGAGGTTCTGGGAATGTCGCGTGCGCCGCGACTTGCTCCAGATCCGACGCCCACGCAGGTTGCTCCGAGGCGAATATTCTGACCCGTTCGGCAACGCTAACGGGTCTGTTCAGTGATCCGGCCGGAACGATCATCTTTGTGCCGTTACCATTTGCCCAAGGAACGCCAGACCCGCAGACCCGGCAGAACGACTTGGAGATATCTCGCTCCGGCACCTGGTAATTGACGATATCGCCCACGCCGCCCAGCCAGTCGAACCCCTCAATGCCCACGAACAGGTTCGATGCAAAAGCCGAACCGGTGATCTGGCGGCACTGGTCACAGCTACACAGAAATAGTTTCTCGAACGCGTTGACCACCTCGAATGAAACTGCTCCGCAAAGGCAACCGCCTATGACCCTCCGGAGTGAGGGTGCGTTTTGTGGGGTCATTAGTTTTACCTTTCGTATTGCATCACGCCGCAAGTTTTCGCCAGATACCAGCCGAAACACGACCGCGGGCAGAGCGCTCTGGCGAGATCAGGCGCGGCCAGACGCAAGCCCGCAACTTCGCCTGCTACTTGGCCGCTTCGATCAACTCGATGCTGTATCCATCGGGATCCTCGAGAAACGCGATGACTTCCTTTTCTCCGGTTTCAGAGGGTGCGAATTTCATGGGGCCAGCTGGCCTCGTTACCTTAACTCCCATTTCCGTCAGACGCTGAGAGGCCGCATAGATATCCGGCACTTCAAGCGCGATATGTCCGTAGCCGGTGCCGTGCTGATAGCTGGTTTCGTCCCAGTTCCATGTCAATTCAACCGTCGGGGCCGATGGGCTTTTGCCGTATCCCATAAAGGCGAGTGTGAAACGACCTTCGGGGAATGTCTCGCGCCGGATCTCACGCATACCCAAAGCGTCCTGGTAAAAAGCTATAGAGCGATCAAGATCGCCCACGCGTACCATCGTGTAAAGAATGCATGTGGGAAGGCTGGTTTGTACAGTCATTTGAATTGTCCTTGCGAGCGATAAGGTGCCGACAAGCCGCGACGCGCGGCTTGTCGGCTAAAGAAAGTTACCTTGGCTTATTGGCAGACTTCGCCGCTGTAGCGGACCAGTCCTTCAAGGTTGTTACCGTCCCGCAAGTCAACCAGACCATAGCTGTTGAAAGAACCGTTGGCACCCTTCATCGTGCCGCGTCCAGTACCTTCTTGGATGTCATAGGTGATCTCAATCATGAAACGTCCGGGTTTGCCCGGCACAGCTGTCAAAATTCCAAGATCTTTGGTTTGGAACGCGCCACCATCGGCACGGCCAAAGTAATGTTCCATATCCATTTCGAGGCCTGTGGGCGTTTCGCGCTGACCGGTGATTTTGCCTGCGGCGTTTTGCACGCTGCCGATCAATGTAGCAGAGATGATGATCGGGTTGCCTTCGCCTTCGGCAAAGAAATTAGGGATTGCGACGCCACCGATAGGTGAACAGATGCCGGGATCGGCGGACGCGCTTGAGGTGCCTGAAAGGGAGATACCGGAAGCAAGTGCCAGTGCGACAAGAGATAGTCTAATCATGCTATATTCCTTAGGATTAGTTGGGTTGAGTCGTAAGAGTTTCGTTTGGGTGCAAGCAACCGCGCGTTGGCCCAAATTTCTGGGGCAACAGCCTGTTCTAACTGCGATATTGTAGTTTCTTTGTGTCTTATGCGACCTTGATATCCATCGCGTGTTGGATGTCACCAAGGCGGAAAACCTGTCCTGCCCCAGCCCAGCCGCCGTCAGTCACCTCATAAAGCATGGCCCAGTGGTTGAGCCTGCCTTCGTAGGGGCCGACAATATCATCAACGATACGACCGATTTCAGCGACCAGACTCGTTCTAGTTTCGTCGTTCAATGCTCCCTGCGGCGTCGTCACAGCGATGCGAAATGGGGGTTTTTCCAATGGCGCACCGCCGACATAGAACGTGCCTTGAGGCTTTTCAATGAAATGGGCCCAGACCAAAGACTGTGCGCCTGCGCTTTCCATTGGGGCACCTTCGGCTCTGAGGACGGCATTCGAGAGTTGCGACATCAGCATGTCTTGCTGTGATTTATCCAGATCACCCTGTGGGGCGCCTACTTGAATGAGTGGCACGGATATTTCCTTTTATCTTCTTGGGTTACGTTAGGTGTAATAAGGAGAGTGGAGGCCACGGCTGGCGGCCTCGGCGATGCTTGCGTCGAACACACGCGTGTAGAAGGCCGCATTGAGTTTCGCGGCTGTGTTCGGGAAGTCATCAACCGCGAAAGCACGCGCGTTTTCTACCGTATCGAACGCATCGACCCCGCCGAGCGTATTGGTGTTCAACCCGCTGAGCCAAAGTTTGGAGATCAACCCTTTTTGCTGTTTCAAGACCGGGTTGCGCGCTTGCCACGGGGCTTTTTCAAACGGGACGTTGATTTGCACTTCGGTGTAGACAAAGGCACCGGGGGCCTGCGTTGGGGCAGCCCCGAAATGCGGCGAGCCCATGTCGCGACTTGCATCCGAAACTACGGCGGCGTCAAACACGCGGGTCGTCTGGGCGACGCCGAATGCTTTGGCGGCTGCGGGGAAGAAAGTGGTGCAGTAATGCTGGGCTGCCTCAACGCTATCGAAGCTGTAGATGCCACCGACCGAATTATTTCCTACCCCAGAAAACCACGTTTTGTTCAGGAAACCCGGCTCATTGTCGATCTGGTCGTTGAGATCCTGCCACGGCACGTCTGCGAACGGCACAGAGATTTGCAGCTCGGTGTAAACGAATGCCTCGGGGGTCATTTGGTTTTCTCCATTTTTAGGTGCGGTGCTGGCCATTACCAGTTTGCCGCCGAGCGTGAGGTTGGCCGTTGTCACAGCAGCAACTGTGTCCCCGATTTTTTTTTCGTTGGCTGATCCGTTTCTGGTCCTGCGGCTTTGTCTGGTGCGTCATCTGGCTCTCCTTGGTGACCGCAGCGCCGGGTTCGATCGGTTGCGTCGTGGCGGGATTCAATATATAACGGTCCCTATATTTCTATTATATAACGACCACTATATCGTCAACATAAAAATAACGATCGCTATAAAAAATCTGAAAGGACAGTTGATGGCACAGTTACCAACGAAGAAAGAGCAAACCCGGGCGCGCATTCTGGAAGCTGCAAGCCAAAGCTTCAGAAGTAGTGGTTATGCGGGAACCGGAGTTGACGGTATTGCAAAGGCCGCCGGTGTCACCTCAGGCGCATTTTATGCTCATTTCGGATCGAAGGATGGTGCGTTTGAAGCAGCGCTGGCGGCTGGGATGGACGAGGTGATTGAGAGCATTCCTGATTTTCAAAGAGAGTTTGGACCTAATTGGATTGAGGCCTTTGCCGATTATTATCTGGGTGAGGCGCATCGTAATGATCTTGCCTGCGGATGCGCGATGACAACACTGTCACCCGAAGTTGCACGAGCAGATCCCGATATGCACACGGCTTATGAAGCGAAAATGAACCGAATTGTGAGTCTGATTGCCGATGGTTTGGGCGGGAGCTCAAAAGAGGCCCGGCACGCCCGGGCCTGGGCGATGCTAAGCACCCTGATCGGCGGGCTGACACTTACACGCGCCGTTGCAAACCCCGATATCGCGAACGAGATCGCTGCGGCAGCCCGCACTGCAGCCGTGGCCGCGTCCGAGGCCTAAAATTACTGGCCAAAATTCCGAAAGCTAAGTTTGTTCCCAATCTTCTGTTGGGCTGTGCGCCTTGCCGTTTGCGCTCTCTCGCTCAGCTGAGAAGCGGACATTCGAACACTTTGCAGCATCGGCCATTTGGGGCTCGGAGCGGTCTTTCTCTGCACGATGTACCGATGCCCGGTTTGCTGGAATATCGGATATTGCGGCGGCCAATTAAATCTGTGCCTGGTCGTTATCCAAAAACCACAATGCCTTCAATACTGGTATTGTCTCGTCAAAGCTTTGAAGGGTTTAACGGAAATTGACGGATGTTTGATCTGACGATTCCAGCAACTGAAACACGACTGCAATCAGACAGTGGTTGCTGAAACAAAACTGATACCAATGATACCCGGAATGTTTTGATCCTCGACCTGTGTTCTGACCTAATTTGGGTAGAAATTTTAGCAGGAATGAAACCATGCCCGCACGTTATTGGATATTGATTATCACACTTGGCATCGCATTTGGTGGCTCGTTCTTTTTTAATGCCATATTGCTGAAAGAGTTAGGGCCTATGACGATATCCATGGGGCGGGTGTTTCTAGGCGCCCTGGGATGTTGGGTTTGGGTCTCTGCGAAAGGCAAGAACCCTTTCGTAAGCTGGGCAGTGCTTTGTCAATTGATGATCTTGGGGCTGTTTCAATATGCGGCCCCATTTGCCTTGTTGCCGTTGGCGCAGAAATATGTTTCCAGCGGCATGGCAGGCACCGTAAACGGAATGACACCTGTGATGGTCGTGTTGGTTTCACATTTCTGGGTTGGCGGCGAGAAGATATCCCCGGCCAAATCAGTCGGTGTTGTCATTGGATTTTCAGGTATCGTAATTTTGGCGTGGCCTGCATTGCAGGCAAGTGGGTCTGAATTCTGGGCGATACTGGTCGCATTTCTTGCGCCCGTCAGCTATTCAGTCGCGCTGAATTACGTGCGCCGTTTGCGCGGCATTGATCCGACGGTTATGACAGCCTGGGCACTATCCTGTGCCACTATCCTGCTTGTGCCAACCGCTCTGGCCATCGAGGGAGTGCCGGTCATAACCAAAATCGAAACTTGGGTTTCCTTAGCTATCCTTGGGTTTGTTATGACAAGCATTTGCTTTATCGCAATATTCTGGCTGTTGCCTAAAACAGGGGCAACCACAGTATCCACAGTAACATTCATCGCGCCTATTTCCGCAGTGATGTTAGGGATAGCATTTCTCGGTGAAACGCTGACGCAATCGCATGTTGCTGGTATGGGAGTTATTCTGACTGGGCTACTAATGATTGACGGGCGTTTCGTAAAACTGCTCGCCACGCCAAGAAGTCCTAACTCAGCATAGAACCGAGACACGAGTGGCGCTCCCGTTAATACTAAGTAGCAATCACTTTCGAGAGTCGCAACAGACCTAGAAAACGTAACGGATGTTCACTTTTCGAGTTCTTGCTAAGCTGAGAGGCTGGCGAAGGACATTGCATAGCATGGCTTAATGACCGCCTCGGGCTCGAACCAGCCATTCGGTGCGCTTGATACGGATGTCTCCTTTGAACCAGAAGCAGACCGTGTCCATCTCTCTGAGTGCGTTTTCACCCCGTTTTGTCACCCAATCCGAGTGACCGAGAGGTGACCCGGGACCTCTTGTAAAAGAGTGACCGGATACTTCAAAGGTATTGGAGTACCGTGCAACCCATTGAGAATGTTATGTAACATGTACTCGGAATTTGGTGGAGCCTAGACCGGTGAATTTATTAAGTTCCTGATTGCGTCGATTGCCAGAAAAGTATCGATAGTATATTCGGGGATCACGTAGTCAGGCCAGCTGGAAAGCTTGACGACCAAGTAGTCATTTTCCCGATCCACATAGATCATCTGACCGAACACTCCTCGTGCAGCGATGTCGCCACGATCAACATCTCGTATCCACCATTTGTTCTTGTACGCACCATTCGGGGTTACATTGATATAAGGAGCGTGGAATTTCTCGGCGTCGCCCTTCTGGCAATCTTTAACCCACGATAGCGGAACAATGTCGGGTGCTCCTGTCTTTCCGGAATCAAGGATTAAACGGCCAAAACGAGCATAATCTCGTAAAGTGGCGTTGAACCCACCGTCTGCCAGCGCAGTGCCGTGTCGGTCGACGGTGAAAAACCCATCTCGCTCCGCCCCCATAGACTGCCAGATCAACCGACTAACCAAGTTCGGTAAGCTTTCACCACTTACACGTTCCAGTACCCATGCGATAACGTCTGTTTCGATAGAGCGATAATCAAAAACTTCGCCGTGTTCCCTGACTTTGGGAAGGGTCAGGATGATGTCGCGGATGGATTCATATTTGCTGCCGGCTAAGGCCGGTCTCCAGCCACAGGCAACGTCAACACGAGTCATATCTGAATGAGGCAAACCATAGTCTTCGGTGAACTGAACGCCTGCCTGCATAGAAAGCACATGGTCTAGCGTTGCGTCACCGTAACCGCAGACCGCGAGTTCGGGGACATATGTTTTCAGTAACGCATGACGCTCAAGTGTCCCGTTTTCCAACAGTATTCCTGCAACGGCACCTACGATTGTTTTGGCGACTGATTGAGATAGGTGGGGCGTTTCAGGGTGCATGTCGTTGGCGTAATGCTCAAATATCAGCTTTCCCTTGGCGTAGACAAGCATTCCATCTGTGTAGGTCTCTTCGAGAAAGCTATCGAAACCTTTTTCATTCCCCGCAAAATTGGTGAATTTCATATTGGATAGGTCGATGAGAGATTTTTCAAATTCCGAAGCCTCCTGAAGTCCGCGTCGAACTTCGACTGTTGGAAACAGGCTGCGGATGTTTAGAAACGTCCAGCGATTGAACGGCGCAAGATCCCAGTTTTCAAGCGAAGGGCGTTTCTCCGGAGGTGGTGGAAACCCTTGCATGATGCCGAGTTCGCGGGCGGTTTTGGGACGGATGATGTTTCCGTTATTCATACCGACTGTCCGTTACAATGGAATAGCTAGAAGGAAAGGAGGCGCCTTAAGGCACCTCCTTGTGGCAACATCTTACTGCTTCAGGCGCGTCCAGATCACATTGTAGAAATCAACAACACTCTGATCACAGGGTGGTACGAAATCTGGAGCTGGTGCATCTGCCGGCATAACAATCTCAGGGGCTTCGGTCATTTCCGGGTCCATGAACGGTTCCGATCCCATAATGCCGTTGGCATAGCGCGCGAAATTTGAGATCAGTGCTGCGTTTTCCGGATCCATGATATAGTTCACGAAAAGCTTAGCGTTCTCGAGGTTCGGTGCGTCCTTCAGAACCGCAACATTATCCATCCAGCCTGTGAAGCCTTCTTTCGGATATGCGTAGACCAGGGTTGGCCGCTGCGCGCGCGCGCGCATGGACGCGCCGTTCCAGTTTTGTGAAAGGTCCACGTCGCCCGATGTCAGTTTTTCGATGGTCGAGTAATCCATTGTGCGCCAGTGGGTCTTCGCTTCGAGAAGAAGCGCCGTCAGTTCCCTCAATTCATCTTCGTTTGAGTTGCAGCGTGGATAACCCAGATAACGTAGTCCAGCGTTGATCACGTCATTCATGTCATTCAACATATTGATGCGGCCTTGCAGTTCTGCGGGTGGGTCAAAGATCAAGCCCAATGTGTTGATGTCGCCGCTGTAAACCTCGCTGTCGACAACAAACGAGGTGGTGCCCCATTGGTAGGGGACGGAGTACTCCCGGCCCGGATCCCAGTAAACATCAACCCATTTTGGATCCACGTTCCCAAAGTTTTCCATTGTGTTCGCGTCGATGTCTTCAAGCAGGCCCTGCTCAATCATGATCGCAATCATGTAATCACCAGGGACAACAATATCGTAACCCGTATTGCCCTGCTGGACTTTGGCCAGCATGGTTTCATTCGAGTCATATCCGTCTAGTGTGACCGCAATGTCGAACTCTTGTTCAAACTTTTCTATGAGTTCGGGGCTGGTGTAGTTGCCCCAGTTGTAGATATGCAATTCGCCTTCTGCAACGGCACCGCTGCTGCAAAGTGCGACACCACATGCGGCGCTAAAGCCTAGTAGTTTATGTTTCATTTTACTCTCCCGTTGTTAAGTTTTTATGGTCGTTATTTCTTTGTCTTTCTCTGGAAGAGAAAGAAGACTGCGACGAGCAAGATTGAGACCGCCAAAAGGATTGTGGAAACTGCGTTGATTTCCGGTGTGATGCCGCGCCGGATCGCGCCTAGAATAAAAATTGGAAGTGTCGTTTCACCGGGGCCGGCGACCATTAAGGTGATGATCACATCATCCAGCGACACGACAAAGGCCAACATCGCACCCGAAACGACCCCCGGTATCAAAAGGGGGAAGGTCACTTCCCAAAAAACCCTGATCGGCGAGGCATAGAGATCGGCCGCCGCCTGTTCCAGAGTCAGTGTCATATCCTCGAGCCGCGCGCGGATCGGCATGTAGGCAAAGGGAACGCAGAACACGGTATGCGCCAGCATCAGATACCCGATACCGGTCACCCCAGTGATCTGCTTTATCAGCGCAAACAACGATAGCGATGCAATGGCGGTTACAATTTCAGGGATCATCAGCGGCTGATTGATAATCGCATACGCCAGATTCATACCGCGATAGGGTCGGGTTCTCGTTGTGGCAAGCGCGGCCATTGTGGCGAAAATTGTGCCGAAAACGGATGCGACAAGTGCCAGTTTTAGTGAGGTAACCGCTGCAGCACGTATACCGTCATTTGCGAATGCTTCTGTGTACCACCGAAAGCTGAACTCGGTCCACTTCACGACTGAGCGGTTGTCGTTGAACGAAAATAAGACCAGCATAAGGATCGGGGCATAAAGCATGAAAATGCAAAACCAGGCGATCTGCGAAAAGCCGGGCTGTCGGCGAAGGTCATAGCGTTTAGCCATGGCTGTGGCCCTCCTTCGCAGAGTGGCGCACGTACAGCAGCAATGCGACCATCACCACAGCCATAAGGATAAGCGCTGCGGCAGAGCCAAATGGCCAGTTGCGCGATGACCCAAACTGAATCGCGATCAGATTTCCGATCATCAGCTTTTTACCGCCACCCAAAAGTTCGGGCGTGATATACGCACCAAGGCCTGGAATGAAGACAAGAATACAGCCTGCAACAATTCCCGGTTTTGCCAGTGGCAGGATCACGTTAGTTAAAACGCGAAAACGGCTGGCATATAAATCGTAAGCAGCTTCGATCAGGCGAAGATCCAACTTTTCAAGACTTGCATAAAGCGGGAGTACCATGAATGGCAGATAGCTATAGATCAGTCCGATAAAGACTGCGGTGTCTGTATAGAGAATTTCAATAGGTGCTTCGGTGATACCGAGCGACATTAGACCTGTGTTTATTACACCCTGATCGCGAATGATCAGCAACATGGCGTAGGTGCGTATCAGAAGGTTTGTCCAGAAGGGCAAGGTGATCAGAAATAACCAGAAGTTTCGTTGATCTGCTGGTTTTGAGGCTATGAAATAGGCGGTTGGAAAACCCAGTATCAATGCACCTATCGTAGCCCCCAGAGACAAGCCGATGGAACGGCTGAAGATCGACAGATAGGACCAGTTGACTGATAAAGTATCGTCAAAAATATCGCGTTGGGCGATGAACTGGATGTAAGCGTCCAGTGAGAAAACCCATTCAACACCACCGAATGACCCCGGTTTCAGGAATGAATACACGAGTGTTATTGACAATGGCATCAAGCCAAAGAGGCCGATCAAAATTAACGCAGGCGATAACAGTATCCATCGCGCCCTTGTTTTCCGCTGCGCATCTACGCGGCGTGCGTGCGCCAATGTTTCGGATGCACTGAGGCTGATATCTTGGTCAGTACTGGCCATCAGTTCCTCAATACTTTTGCGGCCGAGTCGGCAAAATTAACTGATACTGCATCTCCCAGTGAAAGCCCGGTTTCGCTGCCCTGTGTTTGAACAACAAAATCCACCCCGTCAGAGAGCGACACATGAATGTTTGTCCCTGACCCAAAAAAAACGATGTTGTTGACGACACCAGAAAGGGCGCCGGTGCCTGATTTGGCAAGAGTTGCTTTTTCTGGACGTACCGCTACGAACAGGCTGTCTGACTGTATTCCATCGTCGGGTAAATGAACTTCTGAACCACCTGCGATCATGACCACAAGCTTTCCATTCTGTCTGTGCTTCACTTGTCCAGGCAATACATTGATGTCACCAATGAAGTCAGCAACGAAACGATGCTCGGGCGCGTTGTAAATTTCTTTGGGTTGTCCGACTTGTAAAACACGCCCCGCGCTCATTACAGCGATACGATCAGACATGGTCAGCGCTTCTTCTTGGTCATGCGTGACAAAAACAAACGTGATCCCGGTCTGGTCCTGAAGGCGTTTCAGTTCTATCTGCATTTCCTTGCGCAGCTTCAGATCAAGCGCTGCCAGCGGTTCATCCAATAGCAACACCCTTGGTGCTGGCGCGAGCGCGCGTGCTAGTGCAACCCTCTGTTGCTGGCCACCTGACAATTGATCCGGTTGTCGGTTTGCCAGATCAGACAGGCGGACCATATCAAGCATCTTTTCTACTGCATTTGTAATCTTGGCTTTGTCCCAACCAAGCATTCGCAGCCCAAAGCCGATGTTGTCCGCGACCGATATATGGGGAAACAGGGCGTAACTTTGAAACACTGTGTTGACCGGGCGCATGTGTGGAGGAAGATGCTCTATCCCCTCACCATGCAGCAAAACCGTGCCTGAATCCGGCAATTCAAATCCGGCGATCAGGCGCAGCAACGTTGTCTTTCCACAACCAGATGGGCCAAGTAGTGTGAAGAACTCGTTTTGCTGGATATCAATTGAAACATCATCCAGCGCCGTGATCTGATTGCTGCTGTGACCGAATGTCTTAACTAACCCCTGAACTGAAATTGCGGGGACTTCGTCCGCGTCGTTCTTCGCCAAAACCGTGGGTTTCAACTGGTTCATGTTTTGGGTTACTGGCAAGCCTAACTCTCCTTAGCGAGCCTGGTCTTTGCCAGACTCTTGCTGTGTTCATGCTAGGAGAGTAATCAAAGTTTGGTAAATACCCCCGAAGGGATAGGTGCCAAGTTACTCAAAAACGCTTTCAAAAAAAGCGTGGAAAAGCTCCGCTTGTGACGAAATATTCAACTTACGATAAAGGTTTTTGCGGTGGATTTTGGTTGTTCCAATTGTTGTACCTGTCTGGGCGGCTATCGAATGTGAAGAATGGCCTTTTAGTATGAGCCCAGCGATCTCGCTTTCTCTTGGCGTTAGCCATTTCTCGCCGAAGTTCAGCATAGCTTCATCGACATCGCGCCCCACAGTTTGAGATGAGCCGCCATGCCGGAATCCATCGAAGTGTCGACGACTGAGCGCCTCAATCACGGGGAGGATTTCGCGAAATTTCTTGGTTTCTGCTTTCGAGAAACGTTTTTCATGCGTATGCCGACCCAATGAATAGAAAAGTGTATTTTTTTCTGAAATCTGCACGAACAATCCTATTTCATCTTTTAATTTCAAACCTTTATAGTATCTTTCATAATACGTTGAACTTTGAAACCGGTCAGGTGAAATCTCCACAAGTCTGTGAACTTTGGTTCCCGGCGACTTTAGGTTTGAATTAAAAAAGGGATCAAGCAGATAGTTCCGTTCAATATAGGTATCAACGACATCAAGCCGCCGCTCGCTCCGAACGTTATCGTATATGTGAGTGGGCTGCTTTTTACCTTCCAACTCAGTGACGAAAATGCCTATAAAGCCGACAATTGATTGTAGATACTCAGTCACCCTTGTAAAGAAATCCTCGGTGCCCACCGCAGAGATTGTTGCCGCCAAACTGTCATTTGTGCATCTTCTAATGTTCATAGAATACAGATTGTCTTTGTTGTGTTTTGAAAACCAATCTACGCAAAATGTTGCTGCAATGCCAATGCAGAGACACGATAGCAGAAAAAAAGGGGAGGTAATTCTGTTGCGTTGTAATCTTGTGGCTGCTGTGAAAACGCGAGTTAAACTAAGTGCTGGATATTCGCAGGTTAACTTTTTGGAAGATTGAGGTTTATCCAAGCTTAGCCTGAATTCGCTAACATCGGTGTTTTTGTGAGATCGAGTATCGAACGATCGGGCGCCATTTCAGACGATTGTAGCTCGCCAAAATTTTTTTCAGTGTGTGACAAAGAAAGTTGCAGCAGCGTGGGTTTGAGAATACCCCCACCTAACCCTCTTCAGCGATATCGAGCAGTAGACCATAAACATGATCTGCTTGTTCGGTAAGTTCTTCTCTCGACAATAGATCATCAGGTTTCAGTTCCAAAATGTACGGGTTCCGAGAATTACCCGGTGACACACCACCCAGTGGCCCAACGATTGGTTCACAGCTGAGGTCGACCATTTGAACATAAAAGTCTGAGAAGTCGCCCTGTACGTAGTTGTGATGGATCAAGGACATTACTATTGCTGGCACGTGGCCCGTCAAACGTTCACGTCGAGGATATACCCATCTGAAAATACCGCGATCCCCATCAACGAAATAGTGCTCAACACCCATTGGGATTGTGCGATCCAGATGTCTAGCCCCCAATTTCAGTACCAGTAATTTTCGTTTTCTCTAATAAGGTTTCAAGCACTGGCGGGCGCATGTTCAATGCGTGATGTGGTCTT
>NZ_JALKAK010000018.1:0-69245 GCF_023015645.1 Pseudohalocynthiibacter sp. F2068 | reverse complement strand
TGTAAAACGTCCGCGTCCGATATTTCATCTCTAACACTCCATCTTTCCAAAAAGACTAAAGTGTTGCGACCACCCGTTGAAACCGCCGGACAAACCAGCCGTTCAGGACTTGTGGCCCAATGACTTCTTGTTGCGCATTGTGACAGGACAAATACCAAGTAAATTTTGAGGACGGCCAAAACCGTTCAATCGACCGAATCGTCATTGCCGCAAAACAACATAGGACAATAGTTGTTCGAGAGTTTTCTAGAACCGCCTAGAACCGTAATCCACGTCGAGCAAAGATTCAGGTAAATGCATGTTTTCCATTAACCAAACATCCCTGAACTATTCACGATGATCGCAGATCCAAGCGCTCAACCCACGGGTTCTGCGATTAAGGTTTTGATAAATTTAGAAAACAATTCACCCTGCGAGCGAATGCGTAACTTGGAATAGACATTACGTCTGTGGATACGGACAGTACCAGGTGAGATTTCCAGTATTCGACCCACCGCATCGGCAGAGTGACCCTTAAGTGTGTATTCCACGACCTGTCGTTCTCTCGGGGTCAATACACCTTCACCAAGATTGAGGAAGGCGAGTTCTACACTTTGGTGAATTCTTGAATTGGCAACCGCATGTTCACCTTCTACAGAACGAGCGGATAAGTCACTCCAATGGCATCTGCATAGGGCACGAACGATCGGCCAGAACTGGCGGAGTTGTCGCACCTCTTTTTGGGTAAAGGGCTTTTCCGCTCGCATAAGAGAAACAACTGCAATAGATTTGTCAGGCAGTTCGATAAAGAAGCCGATTTCTTCGGCCAATCCCGTTCGCATGTAGTAGCTGCGGAAGTACTCGCCCTGAAAAAAGCGGTCCGGGGCTAGATCACGGATTCGATAGAGGCCCGGCTCCACCTTATTCTCGCAGGCCAAATAGAACGGGTCGAGAAGGTATGGACCTTCCTGGTAGTCTTCGACAAAGATTTTTCTCTTTTTCCGAGGGAAATCATCAAACAAGTCAATCGGGCGTGCGGCACCGAGATACCCAAAGATCACTGTAAAATCGAAAGGGACAATCCCTTTCAGCGCAGCGGAAAGGGATTTTGCGAAATCTTCGGTGCCAACAGCTTCGATGACAACGCCTGTCGCTTTGGTCCAGTTTTCCATCACAATTTTTCAACTACCCAAAATGTTCTACCAAATTCGTGGTATATACACCGAAACAGGTTTTTCATACAGTTTTCACCATAAGGATAGTATTTACCCTATGGAAAAAAGATAGCAATAAATGATTAGTACGGGATATGAGGCGCGACCCGCACCACGCAATAAAAAGGCAATTGCGGAACTTAGGGGCGTTTCAAAACGGTTCGGTGATGTGCTTGCCGCGAGTGAATTGGATCTTGCGATCGCCGAAGGTGAATTCCTGTCCTTTCTTGGCCCTTCAGGATGCGGGAAAACGACGGCCTTGCGGATGCTGGCTGGCTTCGAGACCCCGACCGAGGGGGATGTTCTTCTGGATGGCGAAGTCGTTAACAATCTTGATGCGCATCACCGACCGGTCAACATGGTATTCCAGCACTATGCATTGTTTCCGCATATGACGGTCGAGCAGAACATTGGTTATGGGCTCCGGCAGCGTCGTCCACGTCTCCCTAAAGCAACGATTGCCGAAAAAGTCGGCAAGACGCTAGAAGTCGTACGCCTTATTGGTTTTGAAAACCGCCGCATCTGGGAGATGTCGGGTGGACAGCAACAACGCGTGGCATTGGCCCGCGCGATTGTGAACGAACCTAAGCTGCTTTTACTCGATGAACCGATGGCAGCTCTTGACCGTAAGTTGCGTAAAGAGATGCAGATCGAGTTGCAGAACTTGCAGCGCCAGCTTGGCATCACGTTTGTTCTTGTCACTCATGATCAAGAAGAAGCCCTTTCGATGAGTGATCGTGTTTGCATCATGCGGGACGGGAAAATCGTTCAGGTCGGCAGTCCTCAGGAACTTTATGACCATCCCAGGAGCCGTTATGTCGCTGGCTTTGTTGGCACTTCCAACTTCTTTGACGGAGTCGCAACTAAGTCTGAGGGACAGTCGGTGTCCGTGCGTCTTGCAAATGGTGCCGAGGTCGAAGGTCGGCCAATGGTAGATGCACCCATTGATCGGAACGTTTGCATCAGCGTCCGCCCTGAACAGATCAAACTGCGTCGTGAAGGCGAAGGCGAATCTGTTACTGTTCTAAATTGCATTTTTTTGGGCGAGCACACTGAGTACCTTGTTAAACACCAGACACTTGGAGAGTTTCTTGTTCTTTCGCCAAGACAATCAGAATTGAACGACGGTCCGTTCAATACGGGCGACACATTGCTGGCCTCGTGGGAAACCAGTGCAGCGCTTGTTCTCGACAGCAACCCGTAATCACATCAACAACAGGGAGCAATACAATGACAAATCACAATGATCACATTTCCAAACAGACGTTCATGGACGAGCTATATCGCTACAAGAAGGGTTCCGTTACCCGACGCCATTTTTTGAATGTCACCGGACTTGGCGCTGCAACCGCAGTTATGGGCGCTGCTGTGCCCGGATTGCTCCCAAAGCCTGCTTTCGCTGCCGGCGATATTGGCGACCGGGTCATTTTAGCAACTTGGCCTAACTACCATGACCCTGCAAATTTCGAAGCTTTCACCGAAGCGACTGGCGCCCATGTACAGGTTAATGTGTTTGGTTCGAATGAGGAAATGCTGGCCAAGCTTCAGGCTGGCGGCAGCGGCTGGGACGTCTATGTACCGACCAATTACACCATCACAACCTATGTCAGTGAAGACCTAATTGAGCCATTGGATGTTTCGCGCCTACCAAATTATGACCCGTCCGCCTTTGATCCGCGGTATGCCGAGGCCGGCTCGGTTGATGGCAAGCTTTATGCTGTACCAAAAAATTGGGGCACCACGGGTTATGCGGTAAACACAAGCCACACCGGCGGTCACAAAATGACCTCGTGGAAAGACTTTTGGGACATGACCATGGACAGCCTCTCGGGGCGCACCATGGTTCATGACTATCAGCTAACTACGATCGGCAACGCACTGAAATATTTTGGTTATTCTTTCAATTCGGTGGATGAAAAAGAACTGGCTGATGCAGAAAAACTGCTGATCGACTCAAAACCACACCTGTTTGCGATTTCTTCGGATTATCAGCCGTCGATGCGCAGTGGCGATGCCTGGATGACCATGTGCTGGACTGGTGATGGCAAGCAGCTGAACACCGACATCCCTGAGATCGAATATGTGCTTGGGGTTGAGGGAGGCGAGCTTTGGAGCGACTACTATGCTATCCCCAAGGGAGCGCCGCATATGGACGCAGCCTATGCGTTGATCAACTTTATGCTGGATCCAAATGTAAACGCTAAAGAAGTGTTGGCTCATGGCTACCCGTCAGCCGACGCGCATACCAACGCGTTGTTGCCCGAGGAACTGCTAAACGATCCGATCCTCTATCCAGCGCAAGACCTGCTGAACGCGCTGGAGTTCGGCGCAGCCGTGACCCTGACAGACCCGAACCGTGCCGAGCTGATGGCGCGTTTCAAGTCTGCCTAAGTCTAGAACGGACGAGAACAACATGACCCAACGCGCACGCAACTGGTTACTTCTTGCACCTGCCGGAACGTGGTTTCTGGTGATGCTGTTGCTACCGCTGACTGTTGTTCTCGTTTTCAGCTTTGGAGAGCGGGCACCCGCCGGAGGGGTCGTGCCCGCTTTTACTCTTGAACAATATGCCAATCTTCCTGCACGATGGACAGCGTTCAAGAACACTATGACTCTTGCACCGATTGGAACGCTGGCTTCGTTATTGATTGCTTACCCGCTTGCCTATTTTCTGGCGGTCAAGGCTGATCCGAAGTGGAAAACCATCTTGCTGGTTCTGGTTATCGTGCCCTTCTGGACATCCATCTTGATCCGAAGCTACGCATGGATTTTTATTTTGGGCGGAAGAGGTCTTCCTGCACTGCTTGACTGGGTGGGCATCGAAGGCGTGCGGCTGATCAACACGCCCTTCGCCGTTCTTGTCGGTATTATTTACGGCTACCTGCCGCTTATGGTATTCCCTATTTTTGTTAGTCTCGACCGTTTGGACAAGCGCCTGCTTGAGGCATCTTCCGACCTTGGCGCCAAACCATGGGCTACATTCCTGCAAATCACGCTTCCCCTTTCCATTCCGGGAATTGCGACAGGTTGTATGCTGGTCTTCATCCTGCTGATGGGAGAATTCCTGATCCCAGCGCTTCTGGGCGGTGGCAAAGTGTTCTTTGTTGGCAACGCATTGGTCGACCTATTCCTGCAGTCCCGAAATTGGGCATATGGCTCAGCTGTAGCTGTCACACTAGTCCTCGTTATGCTGATCACCGTCACGATCTACATGCGGCTTATCAATCGTCTTGGCGCAAGCCGTGAAGACGTCTCGATCATGTGAAGGTGCCTTGATGAGACTCTATGCCAGTTGTGTCTACATATTTCTCTATTTTCCCATCGGCATAATCGTGCTTTTCAGTTTCAATGCCGGGCGTCATGCCAGCCAGCTTCAGGGATTTTCGACCCAATGGTATGGTAAGGCACTTTCGAACCCATTTGTTATGGACGCACTTCAGACAAGCCTTTTGGTTGCGTTCACTTCGGCTTTGCTGGCAAGTTTATTTGGAACGATGGCCGCAGTCGCGTTGCAAGGGATCAAAGGACCGGTGCGGACAGTATTTGACATGCTGATATACGTCGCGGTCATGATCCCTGGTATCGTCATCGGTATCGCCACTCTGATTGGTTTGGTGACAGTGTTCGACCAATTGAACCCGGTGCTAGCTTCGATCTGGCCTGGGGATGGCACGCCTCCAAAACTGAACATGGGACTGGGTTCACTGGTTGCAGCACACACGATGTTCCTGATGGCGCTTGTAATCATCATCGTTCGGGCACGCCTTTCTGGAATGGACCGAGCGTTGACCGAGGCGTCTTCGGACCTATACGCCACGCCGTTCGGGACGTTCCGGCAAGTGACTTTGCCGTTAATTTTCCCAGCTGTTCTCGCAGGTTTTCTTCTTAGTTTTACTTTCAGCTTTGATGACTTCATCATCGCGTTTTTTGTAGCCGGATCAGAAACTACTCTGCCAATCTATGTGTTTTCGTCGATTCGGCGCGGCGTCACTCCAGAAATCAACGCTATTGGCACTATGGTTCTTGCGGTTTCTCTTGTCATGCTGGTCGCCGCCCAAATTCTTTTGCGACGTGGAGAAAAGAAATCGAAATAACTCCAAACAAAACACCCACCGGCAAAACCAACGAAACCTTGCTGCAAGGTAGAGTCGCCTTCGTCACCGGGGCAGGATCTGGCATCGGCCGCGCAAGTGCTACTGCGATGGCGCGCAGCGGGGCGCATGTTGCCGTCACGGATCTGGATGGTGCAAAAGCGGCGCGCGTTGCTGATGATTTGCTGGAGGAAGGTTGCCAGGTGACATCTCTGGCACTCGATGTTCTGGATGACGAGGCACTCGCCGCGGCCATTGAAAAGACTGCAAGCGATTTAGGACGGCTGGATGTTCTCCACTCCCATGCTGGCTATCAGATTGAGGGAAATCTTGAACAGGTTTCCCTCGAAGACATGGATATGTCCTGGCGGTTGAATGTGCGCGCGCATTTCGTCGCCGCGAGGGCGGCGGTCGGCCCAATGAAAACTCAGGGCGGCGGCAGCATCATCATCACCTCGTCCAACTCGGGTGTGCAGTATGACCGCGAAATGATCGCATATGCCACGACCAAGCACGCCATCGTTGCGATGACACGGCAGATGGCCGCGGATTATGCCAAATACAAAGTACGCTTCAATTCTTTGTGTCCAGGCTTCATCGACACACCGTTCAATGCTGGCTTTGAAAAGCAGATGGGCGGGCGGTCAAATCTTGAGGGCTATGTTGCCGAGAACGTCCCAATGGGACGCTGGGGGACCTCAGATGAGATCGCTGACTCGGTTCTATTTCTGGCCTCGGATATGTCGTCGTTTATGACCGGGCACGCCCTGGTAATTGATGGCGGTGAATGCATTTAGATCTAACAACTCGGAGTTTACCATGTCGATGCAATCTAAATCCGCCGCTGGCCGCCTGGCTGGAAAAGTAGCAGTCATCACTGGTGGTGCAACAGGGATCGGGCGCGCCACCGCTCTGGCGTTTGCCCGTGAGGGCGCCAAGGTCAGTATCTTCGATATTCAGATCGAGGAAGGTTTTGAAACGGTGGACTTGATCCGCAAGGCCGGCGGAGAGGCGGAGTTTTTTCAGGCGGACTTAACCAAGGCGGACGAAATCGACCGCGCCTTCGACGGCTCCATCGCCGCCTTTGGCCCTTACAACGTGCTGTTTAATCATGCCGGAACAATCATCGTAAAGCCGCTGCATGAGACCACGGAAGAAGACTACGACTGGCTGATGGACGTAAACGTAAAGTCAGCTTTTTTAGTTTGTCGCCGTGCCGTTCGAGAAATGAGCGAGAATGGCGGTGGTTCGATTGTAATAACGTCATCCATTGCGGCGGAACTCGGCTACGCGCTAGAATCCGTCTACTGCATGTCGAAGGGGGCAGTGCTGCAATTGGCCCGCACGATTTCCACCGAGTATCGCGATGCAGGCATTCGCTGTAACGCGGTATGCCCCGGTTTTGTCGAAACAGCGCACGGACTGAAGGAAATCGCCGAGTTGGATGCCGCAGGACAAGAATGGGAAGTATCCGGCATGGCAGCCACGCAAGGTCGCATTTGTTACCCAGAAGAGGTTGCAGCGGCAGTGGTTTTCCTGGCCTCGGACGAAGCCAGTTTCGTGAATGGTAACGCGACATATGTCGACAATGGCTGGTACGCCAAAGGGTAAGCCCAAGACCGCATGCGTGGCTGCTAGCCTCTGAAGTCACGCAAGATAACTTCGAGGGTGAAATACAGATCACGCATACGGGTTCTATCATGACCGCCGGTTTGCTTTCGCACGTCCCGCGAATGACAGAAACCCGCCTTCCTTCAGATCATTGTAGTTACCAAAGTTCTCTATCTGCGGCCGTTAATTCAAGGGCGTATTTCGGTCTCGTCGGGCTCATGGTTCTCTCCAAGGTCGGCGTTGCCGCCTCATAATGGCGTCGGGGACTGGTGCCTCAAAAAGGTCCGCTGCGAGGTCGCCAAATTTCAGGCGCATCGACATTGGTCGGCGAGGTCATCCGGCCTCCGTCCCGATGGGACGTTTTTACACCCGGACAGGCGTATTCGGTTTTAAGTTAACTCATGCTGGCAATCCCTCTTTGGTCCAGGCGAAGGTTGCGCCATCGCGCCAGATCCGGGTCATGATGACAGCCAGTTTTCGCGCCGTGGCAACGATGGCCTTCTTCATACCTCTTCGCGCCACGAGCCGCATGGCCCATGCTTTGAGCGGTGAGAAGCGCGACACACGTTGGATCAGGATGTTGGCCGCCTCATAAAGCAGCTTGCGCATGGACCCGTCACCGCATTTCGAGATGCGCCCCGACCAGTCCGTTTCACCAGATTGATATCGCCTTGGGGTCAGTCCCAAATACGCGCCCACATCTGTCGCTTTGCGGAACCGCGCCACATCGTCGATTGTCGCGATGAAGCTAAGGCTGACGATGGGACCAACGCCCGGGATACTCGTCAGACGCCGTGCCAGAGTATTGTCTTTGGCAAGCTGCTGTACCTTTGCATCGATCGCAGTGACTTCGAGACAGACGGTTTCATGCACTTCGATCAACGAGGCGAAGATCATCTACAAGCTTTGATCCCCCTTAATCGCCGCCCCCAGTTGATCGCGGAAGCTCCTTCGGCTGTAGCCCGCATTTATCGGCCCTAGCCGGATCCCATAGGCCTTCAAAAGACCCCGTACTTGCCCTTCAATGTCCATCCGAATGCGGATCAATCGTTCTCGTGCTGAAAGTATGAGACGTAACTGGTCGCTCGCCTCACTCTTCACGTGAACCGCGCCATACCACTCCGTGCGGGCCAATTGCGCGAGCCCGACAGCGTCCGATTTATCAGACTTGTTCATCCGCGCCAACAGCACTATGTGAACGGCCCGCGCATCAATGCAAACAACGGGTGCGCCTCGCTTAACCAGCTCTCGTGTTAACCAGATCGACATCGGGCCGGACTCGTGAACGATCTTCTCCACGTCATCGACTTCAGCAACGATGGTGCAAACAATTTCATCTGGGTTCGTCGCGCAAGTCCCCTCGAACAGGATCGTGCCCGCATCATCCACAATGCAAAGGGCGCATTGCTCTTGGGCGACATCAATTCCAACGTAGCGTTTCATAGTATCTCTCCTCTGGCTGCAGGGTTTCTCCGCAAACAATAGCGATGTTTGAAACCTCACAACCTGGATCCGCCGCAGATACGCCATGTCCGCTAAAAACAATGATAGGTATTACTTGATGGTCTCAGCCACTTGCAAAATTTCCACGGATGGGAAAATGCCTAGCTTGCGCGCTACTTCCATGTTTACGACGTAGGCAAAATCAGTGACGCGGGCAATTGGCAGGTCGCCGGGCGTATCACCATCTCTAAGGATCTTGAGTACTTGTTCTGCTGCCACACGTCCAACATCATAAGCACGCGCAGCAATTGACACCAATGCCTGGTTTTCTCGGATCATTTCCTCATACGGGCTCAGAACTGGAAGTCCATTCTCAACTGCGGCATTGGTAAATGCATCGGCATGTATGCGCAGATAAGAGCTTGATCCCAAGTAGATAAAATCCACATCAGCTTCAGAAAGTTCCTTCATGCGCACCGGAATTAATGCGGGGTTTGGCGCTCCCGTATTTCCTGGATCAAGCTCAATCGCGGTGAGCTCATATCCCATTTCTTGTGAAAGAGCGCGATGTTCCTCGACCTTGATCAACGAGTTGCGTTCATTTCCGTTGTAAAGGATACCAAGATGCTGAAAACTTGGCTTATTGCTCCGGATGGTGCGGATGTTTACCTCCTCCGGAACGCGATTAAACGTTCCCGCAATGTGCGGGCGGCCGCTACCTTCGAAGCTTTCAGCAATGCCCGTTCCAAACGGGTCTGCGACATACCAAAAAACTCCCGGGATACCGTTGATAAATTGCGTATTTCCATCGTCGGTCTTTCGGCCAAGTATTCCCAACGTCACGCTGGTTCCATAAATCGCAACCAAATCAGCGCCCAACTGCCTCGATTCCTCGATGAATCCGGCAAAATTGGACTTGTCCTGATGGGCAAGGCGCAGGGTGACTTCAGCATCGAACCCACTATTTTCGCCCCCTGTTCGCTTTTTGAAGGACGGACATAAGGTCCGTCATCGACAGGTTCGGGCTGAAAGACGTCTGCCACAATGAATGCTGGATTTTTTACTGACCAGTCAAGAAGCGTTTACTGGTACGTAACAATGCTGAGATTTAAGCTGCTATATTAGCAATTAGACATCGTTTAGTCTAGTTTTGGGATCGTTTGATGCACAAATCCCTATAGGTTTACTACTACTATACTGTCTAATTTCCGGACATGTTTTAGCCCACCCTTCAGTACTCTCCTTGAGAACTGGCTGGTTTCTTTGCGTAAGATGGACTGTGTAGTGGGCCAACTGGCCCGAAGCTATAAAAACGGCGAGAATTCAAAACATTTGTACGCAGTTTCTAATAATCGTACCTACGATTCGGTCGTCATTCGCGTGTGATCAAAGTCTTTAGGTATTCCCGTGTTTCGCCATCCCAAGAGCTGGGATCTTCGCCATGAGCAACGACGGCATGGAGCTCCATCAGTTTCCAAACTTCATCCTCTGTCGCGGCAACAACCTTGCCCGGGCAGTCTTCCATGCCCTCACAGTCCTTGCAGGCGTATGAATATGCAGTACTCATCTAGATCTCCTTTTCGGTTTTGAACTCGTCATGTCCTAAAATTCGGGAAATGTCGGAAGTTCGTCGGCAAATTTGATCCAGGGTTGCTGGTGGGAAACAAAGACATGGGTCTTGGGCTTGGCAATGGAGGGATCGTCAAGAGTGGCCGCTGAGAACCACGCGTCAGCGCTCCAGTTCTGGCCCTCGACTTTGTTCTCGGCAGCGTAGGTCAGCGTTGTCCCGCAATCCCCACAGAAGCCCCGCTTTATTCCCGGTGTTTTCAGGAAAAACCTGATTTCGCCTTTCGTTACAATGAAATCGTCAACTGCAACCTTGGCCCAAGTGACAAAGGCACCGCCGAGCGCCAATTGGCATGAACGACAGTGGCAATGGCCGGACCAAGCAGGCGGGCCAACAATCTGATAGCGGACTGCGCCGCAATAACATCCACCTCCAAATTTTTGCATAGCTTCGCGCATCCTCTTTCTACTCGACAGCCAATTAAATCTCCCGCCTATATGGGAGGAAATCGGCTTCGTTCTCAGATTCATCACATTGTCAATATTGCTTTTTTCAGGTCTACATGCGACTCAATAATTATATCGAAATATTAGAAATTCTATTGTATGGACTGGATGAACCTCCCCCCTTTAAACAGCCTTCGTGCGTTTTCAGCGGTCGCCGAAACCGGAAGTTACACCTTTGCGGCGGATCGGCTCAACGTGACGCAAGCCGCCGTTAGCCAGCAAGTGAAGGCACTGGAAAAACGCCTTGGCACCGCCTTGGTCACACGAATAGGGCGAGGTATCGAGCTGACAGGTCCGGGAGCTCTTCTTGCCCGGGAATTGGGCCTTGGGTTTGAAATTATTGGCCGAGGCGTGGAGCGCCTATCTGAAGACGCAGCAAACCGTCCCGTACAGGTAACAATGTCTCCGGCATTTGCTGTGGAATGGCTGATGCCGAGGATATCGGAGTTTCAACAAGACAACCCAGAGATCTCGCTCATGCTCAACCCGACGTCAGATATCGTGGAGTTGAAGCCCGGTGGAATTGACGTCGCGATCCGCTATCGCGACAGGCGTCGGCCTGGTCCGGAAATCGAGCCCGTGTTGATCTCGGATATGATTGTGATTGGGGCACCATCGCTCATCGGCAATCGAAACCTGAGTGACCCGGCATCTTTGGTTGCCCTACCATGGCTTCAGGAACTAGGCACAAACGAAGCTGCGGAATGGTTCACCTTTCACGGTGTGGTCCCAGACCGGCCGTTGACCGTAAACCACATGCCGGGGAACCTAATCATGTCTGCGGTTCGTCGCGGCGACGGTATCACTTACACAGCGCGTGCATTTTTCAAGGACGATCTCGAAGCTGGAAAGGTCGTCGAGTTATTTTCCGAGACTCTATTCGGCGTTTACTACATCCAAACGCCACAAGAATATGAACGCCCGGCTACCAGGACATTCTTGGATTGGCTCAAATCCAAAGCGGAGACTGTATCAGCTTGAGCAAGTAATGTCTGGCCAGTCCGGAGTTAACAAGAATCCCGCGCCTCGTTGTCGGGCAAGCTACTAACTTTTCTCAAAACCAACTTTTGAATCCGAACTCTCATAACTTAGGCGTCAGATGGGTTTCGCGAAATCAGAAAACGGACGTTCGCTGAGGCATGCTAAAGTGGCAGTTTGGGCTCGATCCGGACCTTCGCCGCAATCTTAGCCACCGTCTGCTCAACGGACATTTCCGTCACTAAGTAGAACATGCTTAATGTCAGGTTCCGGCACATCTCTACATTGGCGCCATAAGCGCTGACGTCAGTCATTTCACTGTTCCGGCGCGGCACGTAAGTACATATAGTACCACTTTATGAAAACCCGGACTCAATCAATTCCGCGACAGCTGACAATCCGCAGGCAGCAATTTTTGTGGCTAGGTCTCGTTATTTTGGGCGTCGCTGCACTCGCGTTTGTTCAGGACAGGCTTCATCTTTCTGAGCTGGAACGCGAAAGCGCAGCACTTCATCGCGCCGCTTCGCAACGGGCAGGTCAACATGATGCGCACCTCACCGCGTTGTCAGCAATTGCGGTCGCAGGGGAAGGGCAGCGGTCAGACTTATTCTTGGGTGTGGCAGCGACAATCAGCCGATTTTACCCGCGCATCGACGAAGTGCATCTTGTCCCGGTCGACCCGTCGCGGAATTCTGTCAGTACGGTTCCGCTCGGTCCGGAAGGCTCTGAACTGATCCGTGCAGCCGCTCTGGGTTCGACGGGTGCGCCAGTGCTATTGCCTCATCCGACCCGAGACGGATTTTATCTGTTGGTGAAGCGAAGTCCAAACAACGACACCGCAACCAATGCGCTTGCTCTCGGAATAGACGCCGGACAGTTGTTGGCAGGCGACGGGGAGTTCTGGTCGGGTGAGAACGCAGGTCTGCGACTGGTATTGCCGGACGGGCACATCCTCATAGGAACCGGCGAAACCGGTCGCGCCCAGTATTCGAGACCTCTTGGCAGTGCATCACAACCTCTGTTGTTGGAAACGACAGCTCGCTTCGGGATTTTGGACCTGTTGCCGCCATTACGGGTCATTGGTGTAACCGTGGCGATCAGTCTGTTGTATCTGATTGCGCTCACGGGTTTGCGGCAACGCGGGCGGACCCGGGCGGCGGAGCGGGAAGCCGAACTGCGAACGATGGAAGCGCAACTTTCCCACGCGACACGGGTGAACGCGATGGGCGAGATGGCAAGCGGCATGGCGCATGAACTGACACAGCCGCTAACTGCAATACTTGCTCAGTCCCAAGCTGGTTTGCGCCTTTTGGCAAGGGGAGAAACCGACGCGCTCGGACCCGTGTTTCAAGATACGGTGGCGCAGGGTAAACGTGCGTCAGCAATTCTTGAACGGCTTCGTAATTGGTCGCGACCACAACGGGCGTCTATTAAACGATTTGATCTGCGGGACGTTTTGAAAAATGTGCAGGCTTTGTTGGCGCCAGAAGTCCTGCGGCGGGACGTGGAGCTTGGCTTTGACATCCAGCCCCAGGCGGTCATGGTGCAGGCCGATCAGGTCGAAATGGAGCAGGTGATCTATAACGTGGTGCGCAACTCGTTTGACGCGCTTGATGGAGTGCAGGGCGGGCAAGTCGATGTAGCGGTGATATTGTCTGCAGAAAATGTTGTGCTTGAAATGACTGACAATGGCCCCGGGGTCGACGTAAATATACGCCCACAACTATTCACGCCGTTCCTGACCACCAGAGAAGACGGGACCGGTCTCGGGCTCGCGCTCAGCCAAAGGCTGGTCGAGAGAGCAGGTGGCGAGATTTCGTATGTCCCGACCCCATCCGGCGCGACGTTCCGTGTCGTTCTTCCTCTGGCGGAAACGCAGCGGGAGGCAACACAATGACTCATCCCGTCTATCTGGTTGACGATGATGAAGCCGTGCGCCGGGCGCTGGAACTTCTGCTTTCGACGGTCGGAGTAAACGTTACGACATTTGCAGATCCGCAGTCCTTTCTTTTGCAGCTTGAAAACCTGCAACCCGGCTGTCTGATCTTCGATATCAGAATGCCGGTATTTTCAGGATTGAAGTTGCAGGAACGTCTGAACGAAAAGGGTGTCGACTGGCCAACCGTGGTTATTTCCGGTCACGGCGACATTGAGGCCTGCCGCCGGGCGTTTCGCAATGGTGCGGTGGATTTTCTGTCCAAACCCGTTGACGAGCAGGATTTGATCGATGCCATCCAGAAAGGCAGCGACGCTCTTGAACGACAACTGCAGGTAGCGGCTGAAAAGGCCGAGGCCCGCGCTCTTGTCGGATCCCTGACTGCACGGGAAGGCGAAGTGCTAAACTTGATCGCAGAGGGTTTCACTTCGCGTCAGATCGCCGAAGGACTTGGCCTGTCGCCGCGCACTGTGGAAAGCCACCGTGCTGCTATCGGAGCAAAGCTTGGCACAACCTCTCAGGCCGAGCTGACGCGGATCTGGCTGGACGGGTGCGGAACTCCGTAGAACTACGGATATCCCCGCAATGCATACGAATACCGCCGCAGGGCGGGGACGAATATTTTGCCTTCATCACAATACGAAGGAAACAAGATATGATCCGCAAAGTTACCCTCGCTGCCGCTTTCTTGGCTCCAGTTGCCGTTGCTGCGCAGGAACTGCCAACCGCCCCTTACCTGCCGCTCGACCTTGCAACAGAGGCCGCTCAGACCGCGCTTCAGGCCTGCGCCGCTGATGGTTACAATGTCAGCGTCGCCATTGTTGCCCGCGACGGCGCCGTCAAAGTGCACCTGAAAGCTGACAACTCCGGGCCGCACACCGTTGGCAGCGCCCAGGGTAAAGCGTTTACGTCAGCTTCGATGGGGCGCGACACCGCGGGCCTCGCGCAGTTCATCGGAGAGAACCCGATGCACGACGGGCTGCGTTACATGGATGACCGTATGGTAATCCAGGGCGGTGGCCTGCCAATCAAGATCGGTGGTGCACTGGTTGGCGGCATTGGTGTCGGCGGCGCTCCCGGCGGCCATCTTGATGCTGCCTGCGCGCGTGCCGGTCTGGATGCGATCGGCGCAGAATAACAGACACGTGGTCCGTCATCTTGGCGGGCCACAACTTTACCAGGAGGATTTTTGATGTTCAGGTTTGTATTGATGCCGGTGTTTCTGGGATTTGCATCAATGGCTCATGCGCAAATGGCACCATCCTCATCTGAAGTCGCAGCCTATCAGGGTCTGCACCAGGCCGCCCATCATGGTGACGTTGAAGCGATACAGCGTCTTACTGCGTCAGGTGCAGACGTCAATTCCCGTGACAGGCGTGGCCGGACACCTGCCCATGTGGCCGCTTTTGCCTCACAGGATGAAGCTCTGCAGGCGCTGGCCGAAGCCGGCGTCGATATGAACGCGCTTGAGAACCAGGCTTACGACGTTGTGACAATCGCCGCAGTTGCCAACGACCCGGAACTGATGGCCCTGGCCCTGGAACTGGGCAACGATCCGGGCCTGACCACCAGCCCCTACGACGGTACCGCGCTGATCGCCGCCGCGCACCTTGGTCATGTTGGAATCGTGCGCAGGCTGATCGATGCGGGCGCTCCGCTGGACCATATCAACAACCTGCACTGGACCGCATTGATGGAAGCGGTTGTCCTGGGCGACGGTGGGCCTGACCATCAGAATGTTGTCCGCCTGCTGGTGGATGCCGGTGCAGATAAAACAATTACCGATGGTGACCACGTAACCCCTCTGGAGCACGCCAAAGCCAATAACTATACTGAGATTGTTGAGATGCTGGAGCAGCGTAAATGATTGCCATTCAAAAACAACGAGATAGCGGTTTCTTATTTATGGCAGAGTTGTTCTTCTACCGGCCCTCTCCTCGGACAATAAGTTTAACAAAAAAATGCCCTTACAGACAGTAATGACGGCATTGCGCAAATCACTTCCGTTCGAACACCGCGCGGCATTGGGCATTAAGGACTCAAAGCGGTAGTTCGCTGCGGTTGGGGCGAAAGGCCGCTTTGTTTAACGGAGCTTCATGGTGTGTTTGTCTTTGATGGTTTTCTGTAGGCGGTCTTTAAAATAAAGAATTCGACGCCAATCTAGTCAGCTGTTCAGCCAAAAAAATGGGGAATATGTGGGAATGAAACCGACCAGTTAAGCTACCTATTTGTTTTATATTACTATTTAAAGATTTATGGTGATCCCATCAGGACTCGAACCTGAAACCCCCTGCTTAGAAGGCAGGTGCTCTATCCAGTTGAGCTATGGGACCACTGGGCCGTCTTTTGCTTTGACTCTGGCTAAAACGCAAGTGGCAAGCACCCATTGTTTAAAGCGAAACTGCTTTTCGCATCAAACACTATTTGAGGCGAAAAAAATTAGTGGGTCCAAGCACCCCGGCGATTGGTGGCGAAATTTTCGCCATACCCGCCTTTGCGGATGACTGGTTTGCGGACTTTAGGTTCCATCACGACAACGTCGAGCCCTTTTTCCGCCGCGTATTCAAGGGCAGCGTCCTTGGTTGCAAATTTCAGACGGACCTGTGACTGCGTATCAGACGAACTTGTCCACCCCATGAGCGGATCAACCTCGCGGGCCGAAGCCGGAGCGAATTCAAGCGTCCATTCCTTGGTCTTTGCAGTGCCGGACTGCATGGCATTTTTAGCTGGCTTGTAAATGCGCGCTTGCATGGACCTCTCCTATCGTCGGTGCCCCGTTATCGGGAATTCACACCGTAATTTCAAGCCTACAAATACAGGAATGCGCGTGGTTTACCTAAGCAACAATTGCCGCAGGGGCGGTTGCCGGTTCATGACGAGGAGTGAGGGGTGAGTAGGTGGTGCGCCAGAACCGACAACCAAGTGCTGCTTGTCAGTGCACGTTACGCGAGCATGGTTAACATCGCAACAGAAAAAACATCTATAGGTTGTTTTTTATTTTAATTAATACGTCCTTACCGTGCAATGCGCCATTTACCTATGAATGGTATCGCCGCGCCCCTTGAACAAGAACAAAAACAGATCAAATCTACAGGGCGGAAGGAATCAGCCCAATGTCTTTGTTGTCTGCCCCGAAACTTGATGCACAGGTGCGCCCGAAACTGGAGGGTGGCAAACGCTTTGTCATGCATACAGAGTTTCAACCTTCTGGCGATCAGCCAACAGCAATAGCGGAGCTGGTAGAGGGCGTAAATGACGATGAACGCAATCAGGTGTTGCTGGGAGCAACCGGTACCGGAAAAACCTTTACCATGGCCAAGGTGATCGAAGAGACCCAGCGGCCCGCAATAATCCTTGCCCCCAATAAAACGCTTGCCGCACAGTTGTACGGAGAATTCAAAAACTTTTTTCCGGAAAACTCGGTCGAGTATTTTGTCAGTTTCTATGACTATTATCAGCCCGAAGCATATGTTGCCCGCTCTGATACCTACATAGAAAAAGAAAGCCAGATCAACGAACAGATTGACCGGATGCGTCATTCGGCGACCCGCGCCTTGTTGGAACGGGATGACGTGATCATCGTCGCCTCTGTCAGCTGCATCTATGGTATCGGCTCGCCCGAAACCTATACTGCAATGACGCTCGACCTTGTGACGGGTGAAAACTACAACCAACGCGAAATCATGCAGGCGCTGGTCGCACAGCAATACAAGCGCAATGACAACGCGTTTGTGCGCGGCTCTTTCCGGGTCCGGGGCGACAGCCTTGAAATCTGGCCGTCACACCTTGAAGACCGCGGCTGGCGGTTATCCTTCTTTGGTGACGAACTGGAGGCAATCACCGAGTTTGACACGCTGACGGGTAAAAAAACGGACAAGTTGGAAAAGGTGCGCGTTTACGCGAACTCGCACTATGTGACGCCAAAACCGACGCTGGTACAGGCGATCAAAGGGATCAAGGAAGAACTGGCAGTTCGTCTGAAGCAGCTTGAAAACGAGGGCAAACTGCTTGAAGCGCAGCGGCTGGAACAGCGCACCAAGTTCGATCTGGAAATGCTTGAGGCGAGCGGGTTTTGCAACGGTATCGAAAACTATTCGCGGTACCTGACAGGCCGCGCACCGGGTGAGCCCCCCCCGACTTTGTTCGAATATATTCCCGACAACGCAATTGTTTTCGCGGACGAATCGCATGTTTCGATCCCGCAAATCGGTGGCATGTATAAAGGCGACCATCGCCGAAAGTTTACACTGGCGGAACACGGCTTCCGCCTGCCGTCCTGTATGGACAACCGTCCCCTGAAGTTCGAGGAATGGGACGCGATGCGTCCACAATCTGTTTATGTGTCCGCCACGCCTTCTAAATGGGAGCTCGAACAATCCGGCGGTGTGTTTGTTGAACAGGTTATTCGTCCGACAGGTCTGATAGATCCGCAGATCGAGATTCGGCCTGTCGAAATGCAGGTTGATGACTTGCTCGATGAAATCCGGCACGTCGCGGCCAAAGACATGCGTATTCTGGTCACCACGCTGACCAAGCGTATGGCTGAGGATTTAACCGAATACCTGCACGAACAAGGCATTCGCGTTCGATACATGCATTCAGACATCGATACGCTGGAACGTATCGAAATTCTGCGTGATCTGCGCCTAGGTGCTTTTGACGTATTGATTGGCATCAACCTGTTGCGCGAAGGGCTCGACATACCTGAGTGTGGATTGGTGGCCATTCTGGACGCGGACAAAGAAGGTTTTCTGCGCTCTGAAACGTCGCTCATCCAGACCATCGGGCGGGCCGCCCGGAACGCCGAAGGCCGTGTTATTATGTATGCTGACCGGATCACCGGCAGCATGGAGCGGGCCCTCGCCGAAACAGACCGCCGCCGCGCACGTCAGGTTGATTACAACGTAAAACACGGCATCACACCCGAAACGATCAAGAAGAACGTCGGTGATGTGCTGTCCGGGCTTTACGAGGGCGACGTTGATATGTTGCGCGTTACTGCCAAGCTCGAAAAACCGATGGTTGGAGCCAATCTTCAGGCGCATCTTGATGGTCTGCGCACAGAGATGCGTAAAGCTGCCGAGAATCTTGAGTTTGAGGAAGCCGCGCGCATCCGGGACGAGGTGAAACGGCTTGAAGCGGTTGAGCTCGCCATAGCAGACGACCCGCTTGCCCGGCAGTCTGCTATAGACGCAGCTTCA
Organism: Pseudohalocynthiibacter sp. F2068; assembly: GCF_023015645.1. NCBI lineage: Bacteria > Pseudomonadati > Pseudomonadota > Alphaproteobacteria > Rhodobacterales > Paracoccaceae > Pseudohalocynthiibacter > Pseudohalocynthiibacter sp. F2068. Next base: position 50,719 of record NZ_JALKAK010000018.1, on the reverse strand, counting down.
GAAGCCGCAGTGAAAACACGCGGGCGTTCGACGGCAGGTAAGGCCGGAACAAGAATGTATCGCGGAAAATCACAGAAAAAAGCGTAGTGAAACTGGTTATTTACACTTAGAGAATTTTCTGAGATACCATCCTCTCTTTAAGACAACCTTAAGTTGTTTAAGGGGATAAAGGGATGTTAGTGAATTTTGTTTCGCACATCGTGCTTAAATTGTTCGTGGTCGTGATCGCCAACTTGCTTGGCACATTCGCAATAGTCCCGCTGTTTGACGCAGGCGAACTCTCTGATGCGAATTTTATCCATCTCGCTTTTCGCATTTCCTGGGTTGTCATAATTTTGGTGAGTTGGGCAGAGACAAAGCGTGAAATCTGGGGTTACGGATTGTCCTGGATTGGCTTGTCGTTCTTCTCAACTGTGATTGCCCCAGTATTGAATCTTGCACAACGGACCATGCCTGGTGAACTCGCTACCGCTGGTCCAACACCCGTTCCTGATACGGCTTACTCTTTCTCAAGCATCGTTATCGACGCCAGTTTGATGGTTGGAGATTCGACTATTCTTGGATCGGCGCTAAGCGTGATATTTTTAACCTTGGGTATCTATCTATTGGCGAGTAAATCAAAAAATAAGCGTGCCTATCTGTTTTAAATGAAGGGTTTTCTGAGCAACAAAGGGGTCTGTTCTAAATCAGAGCAATACTGTTGTCCGGCCGCATCGCAACCCATCGGAGACCTGTATTTAATCCCGATATCTCAGTATCGTAAAAGGATTTTGGTAGTCTATTTACGAGCTGCAAATGGTTTTCTTAGGGCATCGTTCTAGCAATGGCCCAAGTTAAAACTCGCAAATACTGGGCCGAAACTGAAAGTAGGGCCACTTGTCTGCATTGATTTTGAGTGTCTTTAACGCTCTCTTAACCAACCCTTGGTGATCTTCTCCGGTAATCCGGGGGACAAATGACACGCTTCATTGTTTTCGTTCTATCCATCATTATCCCGTTCCCAGCGTTTTCAGGAGCTTGGCCACGCGAACACGGAACAGTCTACGTTGCGTTCTCTGAAACTTTTACTGTGAACTCAGTCGGTGTCCCCCGTAGTTTTCTATCCCTATACGCGGAATACGGCTTGTCCCCACAATTGACGCTTGGGTTTGATGGGTTTCGCAGTGGATCGGGGGAAAGTTCGGAAACATTTTTGTTCCTGAGTTTTCCGCTTCACACCAACAATCCAAGAAACCACTACGCGCTCACCTTTGCGCTCGGTGAACACGCCGACCTTACTGGAGCCCCAGCCCCGGCGCTGCGCATCGGTCTTAACTGGGGGAGGAATATTGGCAGTAGCTGGCTCGCGATCAATAATTTTGCAACTTTCAGGAAAGCGTCTGATACCCCGTTACTCAAACTCGACGCCACCTGGGGTTATCACTTCAGTAACCATATAGACCTGATGCTCAACCTGCGAGCCGAAACTTACGACGGCGCCACAAACAAAATCGAAATTGCGCCCGGGTTGACCTGGCAAACTGGTGTCGGCAATCGGATCGAAGTCGGGTTAAGCATCGGGGCAGCTGAACACCGAGAGTACGGTTTGAAAATTGGAACCGTCAGAGAGTTTTAAGCCGGAACAGGTGTTCACCCGGTCGGGAATAGGCGCCTATCGCTGGCTACCTCTTGGCCGGATTTAAAAAACCTCAGAAACCTCATACATGACAGGTTCAAAACTTTTGCAGAGGGCTGAAATTTCACGGTTTCGCTTCCGCATCTCATCCGTCCGAAGCATAGCTTGGAAATCTTCGCGTCGCTGCCACTGCGAGTAATTCGCGATGCGGGTTTGTGCATCATTGACGTGAAGTCCCGCAGCAATAAACCCTTGCTGGTGCCTAATAAACTTCTCGTAGGCATCGGTTAGCGCGTCCAAAAGGTCCTGACAGGTACCTGGCGTCATCTCAAATGTCGTGATTACTGTCTGAAGCTCGGTGGTCTTTGAAATTCTTGGCATCCGCTCCTCCTTTTGCTTCAGTCTAACGCAATTCTGTTTTTTGCACAGGCTGTAAGAACGTGAGCCGACTTAAAAAACGGGACACGAAAATCGCATCCCGTTTCAAAATAAAGTTCAATTAGACCGTTAGATCGGATTATCCACGCGCGCTGTCAATTGCACCGTGCCTTTACAGGCTTCTGCCCAAGTCAGGTGAATGTGGTTTTTGTTGGCTCCCTGCTCGACCGAAACAAAAGGCATGTCGGTTACCTGCGTGTTCAGCCCTTTGCTGATTTGCCCCTCAGCCACTAAACCTGTCACCCGGCGTGCGCGGCCCTCAAATGGCAAATGCGCAGAAAAATCCACATCCCAGGTCTTCGCGTCTGTTACCTGCGTATGTGGTAATGTGACGGGGTTGTGTGTTTGATTGGTTACGGCAATGTAAATATTTCCCAACCAAACAATGTTGCGCATTCGTCCAAAATCAAGCCCGGCAATTGAATCGTCAACATAGTCGGCCCGGTCAATATTTCCGTTTAACGATTTGAAGGTATTACCGGAAACGTTCATGCCACTCACGAAATGACCAGACCCATAGGGCTTGATAACAATCCAGTTGAACCAGGGGGCCACATCATTCGCGGTAAAGATGTTGCTGTTGACTGTCAGACCGCCAAAGGAAGATTCATTGGAAAACCCCGGCTCTGAGTCATGCTCATTCGTCCATTCTATAAAACTGTTGTCAATGTAGTTGCCTGTCACGGTTGATTTTACGTTGGTTTGCGTAAAGGCAATGCCCGCCTGTACTAGTCCATTGGGTTCATTGTCCCCCTGAAACCAATGGTTGCCGGTGAAAATATGCCCTGCCCCGTGAACGACAGCGAAATGGCCGAATTTCACAACACGATTATCTCTGATCTTTGTGTCATTCGCATTTACATTCAAAGCTATGGATCTACGGTCTTGCGCACGCAATGGTTGCTCGTTTGACAAAAACTGACAACGATCTACCAGCATACCCTGACAGCCAGTTCCGATCGACGTAATTCCGCGATCCTTAGGTTTGGTCAGGAAACAATCGCGCACGTGGAAAATCAAACCATTTTTCGCCAACATGATACCGCTGGCATTCCCGTTGCATTTCAGGTCCACTTCATCGAGCACAAACCGCGAGAGAGAGCTGAACCCGTGAAAATCCAGAATATATTTAAAGCGGGTGAATGTGAAAACCTGAGTCCCGACTGCATCGTAAAGCGGGTGGCTTAGATTAACGGTTTGCGCACCGATATTGACGCTTTCAACATAGACTTCACGACCAACCCCAGATCCTTGGACAAGCGATCCAACTTGAATCTGGGCAACATTAATAACGCCGGTCAATTGCTTGTTGTTACTGGTTGAATATGTCGCTTGCGATGTGAAAACATCGCTGTTCCAGTTCGCACTATCAACCGCGTCGAACTGCCCATTCCGAATGACTCTCCGGTTAGCATAGGAATCCTTGTTTCCAACGGTGGCATGAATATCGATCGGCTCGTCAATCGTAATCTGTCGGTCTTTCATATCAAGCGACTCGTGGTCAGAAAAATTGAACAACGATTGCACAGCCTTTTTGAACGCAAGCAGTTCGTCGCCAAAGGCATCAATGTAAGCGGGTAAATCAAAATTTTTCGTCAGCGAGAGCCTTTTGTCCTGAGGCATGATTACGGTGCCAACAAACCGCACGCTATTTTCAAAGGTTACGTGATCATTCAGGAAATATACGCCTTCCGAAACTAGGACTTCGCGTCCGTTGGCCGCAGCGTCTGCCGCTTCAAATGCTGCCCGGTTGTCGGTCACACCATCACCAATCGCGCCATAGTCGCGGACATCAACCCAATCCATCATGGTGCGTAGAAACAGGCTTGTCATATCTTCAATTTGCAGGTCGTCAATGCGTACGACACCACCATTCAGGCCAGTCAGATCAAGACCGAAATGTCCATATAGCGGCGTGCTGCCCCAAATCATATCAACGCCATTGCACGCACCCGTTCCAACAATCGCACTTACCGTCACAACGTCACCATAAGATTGCAGAGTTACGTGTGGTCCGGTTTCGGGCAAGCCCGTCACATGGGTATCGCCAGCGCCGCCCGCCCATCCGGCAATTTGCACATCCGGCAGATTGCCACTCATCGCCTTAACGCGTGCAGAAATTCTAAGGTAGCAGCCAGGCAACAATGGCGATTGTCCCATCCAGCGCAGTTTTTGTGTGTCCTGGGTTTTCAAAAGCTCCAGACATCCACCGAAATCCTGATCCGCCGGAACAAAGGCGGCGTTTGGATCTCCTTCATAGGTGTCAGAACCCAGTGTCCCATCTTGGCTGGACCAAACGTCCAACCCGTTTTCAAACTTAGGCGGCATCAGAACCAACCCTTCGGTAATCGCTTTGTTCATTAGAACCCCATTCACAATTGCTACTGTGCGCACCCCAGTTCCACGGCCCAATTTTCATTGGTCTGCGGTTCTCAATTCTTTGATATCAAGTAGAAAGAATTCCGGCGCTCAACCCAGATGTGAAAGTAGTTAACAAACAGCCCTTAATCGCGGCCTAAGCGACCGTTCTTAACTTTTGTTAAACGCCTGTTTCTGATTGCTGAAGCAATTGTACGGCGTTTATCATCCAGCCATCGTCGCCCTTAACCATCTGGTAATCCAGAATATGCACAAAACCCGCCTGATCACGGATCAGCATTTTTTGCCAAAATGCGCCGGCAATCTCCCGCAATTCCAGAAATCGGACCTCCGCTGGCCTGTGGACCATCGGATAGCCATTTCGAACCATTGCTTCAAATCGTTCAGGGGATTGAAAATAATTCTGAATATTTGGCGAGGCATAGCCGAATGCGAGGCCAAAATCATCTAACCGGAACGCCTCTATCTGGCTCGTGATGACACCTCGCATAGCCGGATTCGCTGGCTCATCAGCAAAAGCAAAGCTCGCTGATAAACAAGCAAACACCCATCCTAAAATAAGTTGTCTCACGACTCAAACCTCCCCTCGCCACCTCTATGGTATACTGCCTGCGAAGGGGTTTGGATCAATTTACGAGTTTACCCGCCAATCCGTTTTCAATCAGCTCGATCGTTTCAGTGACACCAAAAAGCGCGATGAACCCGCCAAAACGCGGCCCCTGTGACGCCCCAAGCAAAACTTCGTAAAGTGTTTTAAACCAATCGCGAAGCGGCTCAAACTCATGTTCTTTCCCAACAGCAAATACCATCGTCTGTAAGGCATCTGCATCAGAACCGCCGTCCCAGTCTTTAAGACGCGCTAAGAGGTCTTCAAGTGCTGCACGTTCTTTATCATTCGCAAGCCGGTAAGTCTTTGCTGGCTTCACAAAGTCATTGTAGTAGCGCACGGCAAAGCCCGCAGCATGATCAAGGTCTGGATGCGTCTCTGCGGATGCCTCTGGCGCGTAACGCTTGATGAACCCCCAAAGCGTTTCTTTCTCTTCCGCTGCCGCCACAGATGCGAGGTTGAGCAACATTGAGAAAGGCACAACCAGTTTGGACTCCGGCGGCTTTCCGTTGTGAATATGCCAGACGGGATTAGCGACCTGCGCAGCAACATCCTGCGTTGGAAAGGCTCGCAACTGTTGATGATATTCATCCACCGCCCGCGGAATAACGTCGAAATACATCCGCTTTGCCGTCTTAGGCTTCAGATACATGAAGTAGTCGAGGCTTTCAGGCGTTGCATAGGTAAGCCACTCGTCAATCGACAAGCCATTCCCTTTGGATTTCGAGATTTTCTCGCCGTTATTATCCAAAAACAACTCGTAGGTGAAATGTTCAGGCGCGCGGCCCCCCAGGATTTCGCAAATCTTGTCATAAATCGGTGTGTTGGTTGAATGGTCTTTGCCGTACATCTCGAAATCGACGTCCAGCGCAGCCCAGCGCGCGCCAAAGTCGGGCTTCCACTGCAACTTCACCTGCCCGCCCGTCACTGCTAACGTACAGTCCCTGCCATCTTCGTCTTCGAAGGTAATTGTACCGTCTTTGGCATTCACGTCTTTCATCGGAACATAAAGAACGCGACCTGAAATCGGTGAAATGGGCAGAAAGCAGCTATAGGTTTCACGGCGTTCCTCGCGCAAGCTCGCAAGCATCACCTTCATGATCGCGTCATATTTCTCGGTGGCCCGCAGCAGAATTTCATCAAACTGGCCGGTTTTGTAAAAATCCGTCGCGCTGATAAAATCGTATTGAAATCCAAAAGTGTCCAGAAACCGGCGTAACATTGCATTGTTGTGATGCCCAAAACTTTCGTATTCACCAAACGGATCCGGAACTGCAGTGAGCGGCCTTTGCAGATGCTCATGCAGCATATCGGGGTTTGGGACATTGTCGGGAATCTTGCGCATCCCGTCCATGTCGTCTGAAAAACAGATAAGCCGGGTCGGAATATCACTGATCGCCTCAAATGCGCGTCGCACCATCGTTGTGCGCGCCACTTCGCCGAATGTCCCGAGGTGCGGCAAACCGCTTGGCCCATACCCCGTTTCAAACAATACATAGCCCTTTTTAGGCGGCTGCTTGGCATAACGTTTCACCAGCCGGCGCGCTTCTTCAAAGGGCCAGGCTTTAGAGTTCATTGCAGCATCGCGTAGTTCAGACATATCGGCTCACTTCTTAACGTCTTCCGGCCCTGCGCCGTAACACCTGATGTCTCCTATTGCTCCCCCTCGCTGACGTCAATAAATTGATCTGTAGTTACATGCCCTCTTTGGGCCCAATAAGGATAATAACGTGACCCAAGCCCCACATGCTCTGACCCCTCAGGACAGTCTTGTTGCTCTGATGATCGCCGTTTCTGCCTCAGATGAAAACATACGCACATCGGAACTTATCACGATCCAACGTATTATGAATCATTTACCCGTTTTTGGCGACTATGATCAGGATCGTATAACGACGATAAGCCAAACTGTGTTTGACCTCTTCGAAGAAGAAGATGGACTGGACGCGCTCTTTGGTCTCGTTAAAGATAACCTGCCGGAAAAACTTTATGAAACCGCATACGCCCTCGCCTGTGATGTCGCGGCTGCAGATGGCCGCCTTCAGGAAACTGAACTCCGCCTCCTCGAAGAAATTCGCTATGAGCTGAACATTGATCGTCTTCATGGTGCAGCCATCGAACGTGGTGCGCGCGCCAGACATCAAACTCTTTAGTATTCTCCAACTCTCAAACTAAGTCATTTCACAAAGACAACCGGACACAAAACAACACCCAAACCGTTCTTTCTTTATCCTTAAAATATCCCCGCGCAGCGCGCGAAACCGCACGAAGTGCCAGAAAGAATGACGCGGAACGCGTCTCAATTTAAAACCTCGGGCCTAAGACCAATGGGCTGGCTGACATGTTACCAAGCTTATCGCTCGTATCGATCCGCCCAGCGACGGATAAGCTGCTGCTGGAGCCGCCTCGACCGGCCTTTCCAACTGCGCGCGCCGGGTGGCACTTCGCGCTCTGGCGGGCTCACCTGCGCGCGCCTGTCCGTGTCGGCCGTAAATATCGCGAACGCAAGATCACGCCCGCGCGGTGTCCGGGCATACCCCGCCAGTGAGGACACAAAGTTAAGCGTACCGGTCTTTGCTTTTACCGAAATTGCATGGTTGCGAACGACTCGTCCCTGATTGTCGCGAATGGCTATATCTTTCATCATTGGCCGCAACGCGCTCTCTGGGCCTGTTTTTAACAACATGCGGACCATGTCACGCGCCGAAAGTTGTGACTCATCGCCAAGTCCGGAATGATCTACAAACCGGGCGCGATTTGCACCTAGGTTTTCAGTCAGCCAAGCCGCCATCTCACGTGCAGAGCCGCGCAGGCTATGAACGCGGCCTCCGGAAACAGAACTCGCGGTCATCCCCACGGCTTCTGCCGTTAAATTTGTAGAGTATTTTAGCATATTACGCAGGATCAGGCGCAGTTCGGTGCTACTGTGCTCGACAACAATCGTTCCAGTTGTTGTCGAGGCAATCGTTCGCGCTCTTGGCAAAACGATCCCGTGCGAACGGGCCAGCGTCTGAAAAACCTCGGCGGCGTAAAGCTCGGGCTTGCGCACCGGAAGCCAGCGACTTCCGCCATTTCCCAAGGCGCCGCGCGCGACGGTCCAGCTATCGCTGCCCTGCGTGTCAGTATATGTATAAACTGGATAAGAACGGTTCACCACCTGCATGCTGGACACATGAACTCGCGGACGAAACCGTTCGGCGCGGGCGTCCATGATGACTTCATATTCGTCTGACTGTCGCTTCCACTCAAAATGAACGCGGTTAAAATTCAAATTTAAACCAGAAACCGATGGGTTGTATCCCAGATGTTCGGGCTGGCTGGCATCAATTGCTCTGACATAAGGCAAAGCGGCCGAATGAACCCGAAACTGACCGGTAATTTCGTTAACGCCCGCGGCTTTCAAATCGCGCGCCATATTGCCAAGCATGTCTGTGTTGAGCACCGGATCACCACCGCCAACCAGTATCAAGTCACCCTCAAGCTTGCCGTTCCGTATCGGGCCTGTTGCGTAAAGCCTGGTGCGAAACCGATACCCAGCGCCAAGCCGGTCCAAGGCGTAAAGCGTTGTTATGGCTTTTGCCACGCTCGCCGGTGGCAGCGGCAGCAACGGATTCATCGTTTCAAGCATTTGCCCGGTGTGCGCATCAGCCACAACATAACCAACCCGACCTGTTCCAAGCTCCGCCGCCCTTACAAGACGGTCAGCTGATGGTCCTGCTGCCCTCTGAATGACACCTGGGCGCACAGCGGGGCGCAACGAACGCAAAGGCGCGTCTGCAAAGGCGGGTCCCGATGCAGCAGCAATTAGTCCCGATAAAACGAACCGGCGAGAAAAATCCTTGGTCATAAAGAGATTTAACCCCGAGAATTTGTTCCGAGCAAGGCTATCCTGCCCATCGTCCCTTTGCGCGAATATCTGTCGAAGATATGTCCACCATTGGTGCATTTATAAAACACCATGCCGGTGGTTCTGCCCGTGACAGGTACACTGACTCTCGCCCACGCAGTCTGAAACGGGCATATCGCTTTGCTGCCGGGGAAAGCCGGGCTGTTATACGGTCGCCAGGTCGCGCGATTACGCCAACCGGAATATTTTCCATAATCCACTGCCATCGATCCCACTTGTGAAACGACGCCAGATTATCCGCCCCCATCAGCCAAACGAACCGCTGCTGTGGATAATGTTGGAACAGAGCTTCCAGAGTTTCAGCCGTGTACCGCGTTCCGATCTTCGCCTCAAAATCACTGATTTCGATACGCGGGTGCTTTACAAGTTTCCGACACGCATCGAGGCGTTTCTCAAGAGGCGCAGGCCCCCGCGTCTTCAAAGGGTTGCCGGGGCTGACCAGCCACCAGACCCGGTCAAGCCTGAATCGCTTCATTGCCTCCTGCGAAATATGGACATGCCCCATATGAGGCGGATCAAATGATCCGCCCAGCAATCCGATCACCTGATTGGTTGGTGCATATGGCATTCCGTGGCGCATAAAGACCTCTCTAACCAATTGTTCTGAAAGATAGGAGAGCAGAAATAGTATTGACGTCATTTGCTCTGAAGCGATTGCGGGCTGCGTCAGCGTGAAACCGTAGACACGCCGGATTTGATCCGGTCAGCGTTTCCTGCTTTGCACCTTCTCTAAGCTGATTGCAAAACCCTTGGCCAAACTCTAGAACCTCTCGAGTCTCGGATATCTGTTATTCAAGGAAATGCACATGGCCTCCTATCAGTATGTTTACCACATGGACGGAGTTTCAAAAACCTACCCCGGTGGTAAAAAATGTTTTGAAAACATCCGCCTGTCTTTTTTGCCCGGTGTAAAGATTGGCGTTGTTGGTGTGAACGGCGCGGGTAAATCGACACTTCTGAAGATCATGGCGGGGCTTGATAGCGATTTTTCCGGCGAAGCTTGGGCCGCAGAAGGTGCGCGTGTTGGGTATCTGCCGCAGGAACCAGAGCTTGACCCGTCACTCGACGTGCGCGGCAATGTTATGCTTGGTGTCGCTGACAAAAAGGCGATACTTGATCGTTACAACGAACTCGCGATCAACTACTCTGAAGAAACCGCAGATGAAATGGCCCGCCTTCAGGATGAGATCGACGCGCAGAACCTTTGGGATCTCGACGCGCAGATCGACGTCAGCATGGAAGCGCTGCGTTGCCCACCGGATGATGCGGATGTTACTTCGCTTTCGGGCGGGGAAAAACGCCGTGTTGCGCTTTGCAAACTCTTGCTTGACGCACCCGACATGCTGCTGCTTGACGAACCAACCAACCACCTTGACGCAGAAACCATAGCCTGGCTGCAACAGCATCTGATGGATTACAAAGGCACGATCCTGATCGTCACACACGACCGGTACTTCCTTGATGACATTACAAGCTGGATTCTGGAACTTGACCGTGGCGCAGGCGTGCCTTGGGAAGGCAACTACTCAAGCTGGCTTGAACAAAAAGCCAAGCGCCTTTCGCAAGAAGCTCGTGAAGACAAATCCAAACAAAAAACGCTTGAGCGCGAACTTGAATGGATGCGTGCGTCGCCTAAGGCGCGTCAGGCAAAATCCAAAGCCCGGATCAATTCCTATAACGACCTTGCAAATCAGTCCGAGCGGGAAAAACTCGGCCGGGCCCAGATCATCATCCCGAACGGACCGCGCCTTGGAAACAAGGTGATCGAAGTCAACGGTTTGAAAAAACACATGGGCGACAAGCTATTAATTGAAGATCTGTCCTTCAGCCTACCGCCTGGTGGGATTGTTGGTGTGATTGGGCCAAACGGTGCTGGTAAAACAACACTGTTCCGTATGTTGACCGGAGAAATTCAACCCGATGAAGGCACGATTGAATACGGCGATACCGTTCAGCTATCCTATGTCGACCAGAACCGTGATGATCTGGAGCCCAATGCAACCGTTTGGGAAGCGATCGCAGACGGTCTTGACGTGATTCAGCTTGGCGACGCCGAAGTGAACGCACGCGCCTACTGTTCTTCTTTTAATTTCAAAGGCTCAACACAGCAAAAGAAAGTTTCCTTACTGTCAGGGGGTGAGCGGAATCGGGTTCATATGGCACGCCTTCTGCGCGCGGGCGGCAACGTGCTGTTGCTCGACGAACCGACGAACGATCTTGATGTCGAAACCCTAAGGGCGCTTGAAGACGCATTGGTGAATTTTGCAGGCTGCGCAGTCGTCATCAGCCACGACCGCTTTTTTCTCGACCGGATTTGCACCCATATCCTGGCCTTTGAGGGCGAAGCACATGTTGAATGGTTCGAAGGAAACTTTGAAGAATACGAAGAGGACAAGAAACGTCGCCTGGGCGCTGATGCGCTGGAACCAAAGCGGATCAAATACAAAAAATTCACCCGCTAGCAGGTAACAAAAACCATCGGGGTGTCTGACCATAACCCCTTGGGCAACGAAATTCTGTTTGGATTTCGAGCATATCCGTATGATATTATTATGTGTTATGATGATCTTACGGAGGGTTAACAGTGATTGTTAAGAAGTTCGGTTTACCGGCAGTTCTTACTTCGGCTTACCTGTTTGGCATGCAATTTCTGAATGTCCCGGTTGTTTTGGGCGCACACCCACTTTGGGCAATGAAAGTTGTTTTAATCGGGCTGATACTGGGTCTTTCCGTATCGGTTGTCTTCCACCTGATCCGCACCAGAAGACTAAAAAGGTACTTACTTCTCTGCGCAGCCCTTATTGCTGCGTTTTCTCTGGCGCATTATGGCAAGACACAATTCGCTGCTTCATATGCAGAGGATGTTATCGCTGGAAAGTTCTGGTTTTTCGGTTGGATTGCTTCAGTCGCAGCACTTGCCGCTTTGATCAGCACGGCGCTATCCCGTTAAACACTCTGTACGTTGGCGATCAGGTCAATAAGGCTCGACTGTAAAACTTGCAATTGTTCTCTGTCGGAAATTTCAACTGCTTTTTCAGCTGTTTGAACCAGATCACGCGCTAACATGATCGAAACTTGTGCCCGTTCAGCAGGTGACAGTTCGTCCAACATTTGAAGCGATTTCAGCACGGCGTAGCGAACCGTGAGCGCTTCTAAAGTTAAATCTTTATACCTGGTCCTGAGGTTTTCCCGAATAGATGTTGTATGCACCTTTTTTTCATCCATTAATTTTCCAATCGGCGCATGAATAGCAAAAATAAGTTTACGTGACGTCAACACAATATGCCAAGATCTCCTTTCTGGAAATACATGGTGTTGAAATGAATAGGATTACACGCAAACTTAGGTAGCAAAACGTTGTTATTAAATTGTTTTTTTCTTAACAAAATATTTATTTCTTACACAAAACGGTTAACAAACCCCATTATGCCTCAAATTCGATTGCCTCTGATCAGCAAAATCTACAGTATTCGCAAATGCGTTATCCCTACTTTTTCGGTTACGGGTCTCTCGTGAACCGACGAACACATGAATATGAAAACCCTATGCCAGCGCGTGTAAACGGTTGGCGCAGGGCGTGGCGTCATTCGCCTGTGCGACGTGTCAGTTTCCTGACTGCGGTTAAAGCCCCGGGCGATTACATTGAAGGCCTTGTCGCGGGTGTACCCATCAGCGAATGGAACGCGCTTGATGAACGCGAAAGAGCATATGACAGAATTGATGCCACGGAAGCCGTCGAGCATGAGATCCCTCACCCTGCAGATGTTGTGATCTATGCCATACCCCCAGAACGTCACTATGCACCGACATCAGACAACCCGATCTTGCTAAGTTACATTGATGTCGTTGTTCAGGGATATTTGACCGAGTTCGGAGAAAGCGGCGTTCAGCATTTTTTTGAAACAACCGATGGTTGGGAGGCCCCAATTCTGGATGATCGTGATGCACCAATTTATTCCCGCCACCAGAAATTGACATCTTCTGAAACGATGTTGGTAAACGATTATCTCAGTTCTCTATCTCCGGTAATTAAAAAGCTGTAACAGCCGCGCCTGACGCTGGAACAACGGCGTTTTAATATCTGTTTTATCGATACTTTTCTGCATGACGCGCCTTACTATCAGGGTTGCCATAAGGCCAAAAATTACCCCACCCAAGGCCTGCCCAATGAGAACCCCCTTCGCTCCGAACAACGCGCTGCCAAGCATAACCAAAGGAATTGTTCCCAGCGTATGACGTCCCCAATTGATCCATGTCGAATAGAACGGATGCCCCAGGTTGTTGAACGACGCGTTGCTGACGAAAATCACCCCATTAAAAAAGAAGGCCAGCGCCAGAGGACCACAAAACATGTAAACCAAGTCCAGCGTTAGACCGTCAGCATTGAACAAACCCGCGATAAACGGGCGCAGCAAATACAGTAAACCGGCCATGCTGGTCACGAAAATTGCAGTAAAAAGGATGCCATCCCGAAACGCCGTTCGCACCCTATCGTGCTGTCCCGCTCCGAAGTTTTGTCCGATGATCGGTCCAATCGCACCCGATAGCGCAAAAAGCACACCAAAGGCGACGGGTGTGAGCCTTGCAGTGATCGCCATTCCAGCAACTGCCGCTTCACCAAATTGTGCCATAGACCGGGTGACATAGGCCTGACCGACCGGTGTCGCGAGCTGAGTCAGGATTGCTGGAAAGGCAATCGCAAGAATCGTGGGAAAATCCTGCCGGAACTCCGCTGCGGTGGGTTTTTCCAATCCACCATAATAGCGCAAGATTGGCACAAGTGACGTCGCGGCGATTGTCGCGCGCGCAAAAACGCTTGCAATCGCAGCCCCAGTCAAATCAAGATTCAACCCGAAAATCAGGATCGGATCCAATATCGCATTCACAAGCCCGCCAAAGATTGTTGCCATCATTGCGCGTCGGGCGTCACCATGTGCGCGCAGGATCGCGCCGCCAACCATACCAACCAGCAGAACCGGTAAACTGGGAACAATAATACTCAGATAGCTGGTTGCCAAATCCAATGTCTCACCACTTGCACCTAACAGCTTTGCAAGAGGCCGAATATTGAACCAGACCAGTGCTGAAAAAGCCGCCCCAAAAGCAACACCATAGATCATTGATGTTGCTGCCCGACGCCGCGCAACATGTGCGTCGCCTTCACCCAAAGCGCGGGCAACCAAGGCACCCGCAGCAATCGCCATTCCAATGCCAAAGGACGAAGTAAAAAACAGAATAGCACCAGCATAACCGACTGCCGCGGCTAGCTCTGCTTTTCCGAGCATCGAAATGAAAACCATATCGACGAAATCGACCAGGAAAATCGCCATCAGACCGACAGATGCCGTCAAAGACATCACAGACACGTGGCGAAACAGATTTCCTTTTAAAAACTTAGCTTGCTGTTCAGCCACTTGCGCCCCTCAATTCATACGCATCATGCGAAAAAAACCGCGGAAACACTAGGGGTCGGAACGCACACACGCCCGGTATCTACGCACAGGCGTTTAGATTTTTGCGCGGATCACCTGCATCAATGGCAGCATGGCTGACATGTCGGGCCCATGGCTTTGTCCCGTCAGCGCCTTTCGCAGCGGCATAAACAAGCCCCTGCCTTTGCGGCCTGTCTCGGCTTTCACAGCAGCGGTCCATTCTGACCATGTTGTTGTGTCATAGGGCGCAGTCGGCAACAATGTCATTGCAGTCGCAACAAATTCGACGTCTTCATCATCAATGACCGGTTCTGCCCCTTCGGAAAACAGGGTCCACCATTCCTCCAGGTCCGCTAGAACCGTGATATTCTCGCGCGTCACGTCCCAAAATTGCCGCGCTAGTTGATCCGGCACGCCAAGTGCTCTGACCTGTTCAGAAACCGCTGCGAAATCAAGCCCATGGTTAAAACGAGCGGTGAGCGGGAACAGGTCCTCAACATCAAATTTGGTCGGTGCTGCACCGAATTTCGAAAGATCGAAACCTTCTACAAGCTCATCAACTGAACTGCACAATTCAACAGGGTCAGAAGACCCCAAGCGCGCCATAAGTGACAAAAGCGCCATTGGCTGCACACCTCGCTCGCGCAGATCACGCAGGGCAAGTGTGCCAAGCCGTTTCGAAAGCGCTTCGCCTTGCGGACCTGTCAGAAGGGAATGATGCGCGAAACTTGGAACTTTTCCACCAAGTGCTTCGATAATCTGAATTTGCGTCGCCGTGTTTGTGACGTGATCCGAGCCGCGCACAACATGCGTAATGCCAAAGTCAATGTCATCGCAGACAGAGGCCAACGTATAAAGAAACTGACCATCTGCCTTGATCAACACAGGGTCAGAGACGCTCGCGGCATCAATGGATATCTCTCCCAGAATGCCATCGGTCCACTCAATCCGTTTCTGATCGAGCAGAAAACGCCAATACCCGTCCCGTTCTTTGCGAAACTCCGCTCTTTGTTCTTCGGTAAGTTTTAAGGACGAGCGGTCGTAGACCGGCGGTTTGCTCATATTAAGCTGTTTTTTGCGCTTTAAATCCAGCTCAGTCGGCGATTCAAAGCACTCATAAAACCGCCCCATCGTCCGCAATTCGTCAGCAGCCGCTTCGTATCGGTCGAGCCGTTCTGACTGCTTTTCTAAGCGATCCCACGTCAGGCCCAGCCATTCCAGATCTTCCATGATGCCATCAGCATATTCCTGCTTGGATCTTTCAGGATCGGTATCATCCAGGCGCAGAATAAACTGCCCACCGGATTTGCGCGCAATCAGATAGTTAAACAGCGCTGTACGCAGGTTTCCAACATGGATATAGCCGGTGGGAGATGGGGCAAAACGGGTGACGGTCATGGGTAACTCCTTGATCAGGTCCGTTTTCCACAGCCGCGCGGGTTTGTCCAGATTGGCCTTGCATCAAAGGTGACTATGTCAGCAATTACCCGTCTGTCCGCGCGGGCGGAACTGACTGGCCATTGCGTGTTGAAGTCGCAAAACCACATCCAAGCGATGGCAACGAATCAAAACGGCTCGTCCTCAGGTGTTGTAAGACACCACTTCAATCTCGATTCCGTCAAGATCGTCAAAATAAAACCGCCGCCCCGGTTCATAGTCAGCGTGACTGTTCGGAACAAACCCCATCTCTCGTACGCGACCTTCAATCAGGTCAAGATCATCTACAACGACCCCGATATGGTTCAATCCTCCAATCGTCGTGTAGGTGTCGCCGGGATTGCCTTTGCCCCCTTTCGTGTAAAGCGCAAGGTAGCTTTCGTCTGATCCCACATGGAAAGACGTCCCTCCATCCATTGATTCACCGGGTTCACTCGCCCAACGAATTTTCCAGTCGAACAGTTTACACAGCATATCTGCGGTTTTCTGCACATTGGTTACGGTTATGTTCGCGTGTTCCAAGACGGCCTGTGCCATAGAATCTTTCCTTTGAGTTTGTTTTGCGATTCGTCTTTGATTTGTCTAGCGTAATTGCTCAAGTTAACTTGAGGTCAAGATTTTTATTCAGGAGACCAGAATGCACCCTTCTGACGTACTTTCGATCGGCCAGCTTGCGTCGCGTACCGGGCTCGCCGTGTCCGCTATCCGATACTATGAAACACAAGGCTTGGTGCGGCCAACCCGAAATGACGGCGGTCAGCGCAGGTTTCGACGCTCTGACATAAGGCGTCTTAGTTTCGTTAGGATTGCACAGCAGTTTGGCTTTACCATTGAACAGATCGCCGAACAGCTACAGCTTCTGCCAGAATCCCGCACACCCACCAAAGGGGATTGGAGCAAGATCAGCCTTGTGTTTCGCGCAGAGTTGGATGCGCGCATCGAGACACTGACAAAACTGCGCGACAATCTGGATGGCTGTATCGGTTGCGGGTGTCTGTCACTTAAAAAATGCCGCTTGTACAACCCTGATGATACGGCGCGACGCAAAGGCAGTGGCCCACGCTACTTGATGGGGGATACGCCAGAAAGCAATTCGTCTTAGCAAACGCGATATCAGCTATCGTCGCGCCACCGGTTCACAATCGGATAGCGGCGGTCGAGCCAGAAAGCATGTTTGGTCAACCTCGTTCCCGGTGCTGACTGAAACCTCTTGTATTCACTGATGTAGAGAAGATGCTCTACTTTCTTGACTGTTTCGCGCTCAAATCCGGCCTCAACCAGCTCGGCAACCGATTTTTCCTCATCCACCAGCCCGGTCAAAATAGCGTCGAGAATATCGTAGGGCGGTAGCGAATCTTCGTCCTTCTGGTCTTCGCGCAGTTCGGCCGTGGGGGGTTTGTCGATAATCGACACCGGAATGACCTCACCGGCTGGACCCGCCATCCAAGATCGGTGATTTGCATTGCGCCAGCGGCATTGCTCAAACACGCGCGTTTTATAGAGGTCCTTGATCGGGTTATAGCCGCCCGCCATATCGCCGTAGATCGTCGCATATCCTACCGCGATCTCAGATTTATTTCCTGTGGTCAGAAGCATTTCGCCAAACTTGTTCGACATCGCCATCAGCAGCAAACCACGTAGCCGGGACTGGATGTTTTCCTCTGTCAGCCCGGGTGCCATACCTTCGAAAAATGGTGCGAGCGTGTTTGTGATCGCCGCGCGTCCTTCGGCTATCGGAACGAAATCATAGCGGCAGCCAAGGTTCTCAGCGACGTCTTTCGCGTCATCCAGCGACGATTGCGCCGTGTACTCGGACGGCAGCATTACACACCGTACGTTTTCAGCACCCAGCGCATCCACCGCGATCGTGGCGACAATTGCACTGTCGATTCCGCCGGACAGACCCAGTAGAATCTTTTCAAAGCCCGTCTTGCGCAGATAATCGCGCAGGCTTTCGACCATTGCGCGATAGTCCTGTTCCCACTCATCGGGCAAGGTTGCGATTTCACCGGGAACCACACGCCACCCGTCATCGGTTCGTTTAAAATCAACATGCGAAACCGACTCGTCAAAGACCGGCATCTGCACCGCAAGCTCACCGCCGGGATTAAGCACAAATGTTCCCCCGTCAAAGACTTGATCATCCTGCCCCCCGATCATGTTCAGATAAACAAGCGGTAACCCAGTTTCGACGACACGGGCCACCATATGCCCGTAGCGCACGTCCATCTTATTGCGGAAATAGGGCGACCCATTGGGAATCAGTAAGAACTCGGCGCCGGTTTCTTCCAGCGTTTCAGCAACGTCTTCGTGCCATGCATCTTCGCAGATCGGGCTGCCGATGCGGGTTTCCCCGACGCTGTAAGGTCCGCCTAGCGACCCGGAATCAAAGAGCCTTACCTCGTCAAAAACTGTTTCATTGGGCAGATGATGTTTCAGAACCCGACTTTTAACCTTGCCGTCTTTCAGGATGAAGTAGGCGTTGTAAAGTTTGCCATCTTCCAGAAACGGACCACCGATGCCCAGCGCCGGGCCGTCTGCACAGTCTTTTGCCAACGCCATTATGTGGCGCGTTGCATCTTCGATAAACGCAGGTTTCATTATCAGATCCTGCGTGTTGTAGCCGGTGATGAACATCTCGGTCAGCGCAACCATATTGGCACCTGCAGCCTTACCTTCCTCCCAGGCTGCACGTGCTTTCGCGGCGTTATCGCTTAGCGCGCCTACCGTTGGATTGAGCTGCGCCAGTGTAAGGCGAAAAGTGTCGGCCATATCTGCCCCCAAAGGAATTCGTATGCCGTTCTTAGCAGAGTTACGCCGGAGGAAAAGCCAATGGCTGCCAAAACCCGCCGGTGTTGCTCGGCCAGTTATGTCCGCTGGTTGCAAAACTCGTTGAAAGCCTCGGCTGGCCCGAGTAGGCTCTGTCCCCGATACAGAGCGTTTTTCTTATGAAGTAATAGGGAGCATACCGTGCAGTTCTTACTAAGAGCACAGACACACACACGTGCAATTCTGGTTGCGGCTATAATTACAGCTCTCGGTTCCGGTGCCGCCCTTGCCCAGACAGACGAAGATGTTCAACGCGTTGAAGACAACAAAGGCGGCGTTTATGAGGGAACGTTTCAGGATGGTCTGCAGCATGGCCGCGGCACATATCGGTTGCCTTCCGGTTATGAGTACAGCGGCGAATGGTTTGAAGGCGAAATTCTCGGCCAGGGAATAGCACGCTTTACCAATGGTTCTGTCTATGAGGGCGGCTTTGTTGCCGGTAAACCGGATGGTTTTGGGAAAATTATCTTCGCTGACGGTGGGACATATGAAGGTGACTGGGTTGCTGGCGAAATAAACGGTAACGGAATCGCGATTTATGTAAATGGTGTTCAGTACGAAGGCGGCTTCAGAAACGCGATGCACCACGGTGTTGGCACGATGCGCAGCCCAAACGGATACGTCTACCAAGGTGAATGGATCAACGGCGTCAAAGAAGGTGTCGGTACAATCACCTACCCTGACGGCTCGGTTTACACCGGAACGCTGGTACGTGGTGTCAGCGAGGGCACGGGGACACTAACCTCTCCTGATGGTCTGAAATATGAAGGCACTTGGCGCGAAGGCCAGATGAATGGCGAAGGCAAACTGATACAGCCCAATGGCGATGTCTATGTTGGTGATCTGACCAATGGTGCCCGCGATGGCAAGGGCGTCATGACATACGCCAACAGGGATATTTACGAAGGCAGTTTCCAAAACGACCAGCGCCACGGTCAGGGAAGGCTGACCAGCACTGATGGCTACAGCTACGTTGGAAGCTGGGTTGAAGGGCGCATCGAAGGCGAAGGTGAAGTCACTTACCCTGACGGGTCTGTTTACGCCGGTACGTTCAAGGACGATCTGGTCGATGGAACCGGTTCAATCACCTATCCGGATGGCAGCACCTACGAGGGTGAATGGCGCGCGGGCATAATTGAGGGGCGTGGTGTCGCACGTTACGCTAATGGCCTTGTCTACGACGGCGAATTCCACGACGCGCGAAACCACGGTCAGGGCACAATGACCTACCCGGACGGATTCACCTACACGGGCGAATGGGTTGAAGGCCAACGCAGTGGCATGGGTACAACCACTTATGCAGATGGCACGGTTTACACCGGAAACCATCTGAACGGAAAGCCAAATGGACAGGGCGAAATCGCAATGCCGGATGGTTTTCTCTATGTCGGAAACTGGGTCAACGGCGAAATAGATGGCCAAGGTCGTGTGACCTACAGCAACGGTGATATCTATGAAGGCAGTTTCCGGACAGGCAAACGCCAGGGCGTGGGGACCATGAGCTATGCGAGCGGCGAAGTCAGAGAGGGCAATTGGGAAAACGGTGCGCTTGTGTCGGATGTTGAGTCAGATGCGACCAACGATGGAACGTCTACGGAAACAAACGACTAACATCTTTAGAGTATTTAAAAGAAGTTTTTATCTTGAAGATTGAACAAAAATAGCCGTAATCTTCGCGGCTACCATTCTATTTTATGCCCGGCCCAATCAAAGAATGCACCGCTATCTTTCTCCCTCAACCCGCCTATCACGCGCAGTAAATTATCTGCAGCTTCTTCTGCTGGAACAGACGGGTTGCCACCAGCGTATTTCTTCGTCAGAGCCGTTTGGACAGTGCCAGGGTGCAGAACTGCACAAATCAGTTTCGGGTGTGTTCTGGCGGTTTCAATCGATGCCGTGTGAATAAGCTGGTTAAGCGCAGCCTTGGCTGCGCGGTAAGAATACCACCCGCCCAAACGGTTATCGCTAATAGAACCAACCCTGGCTGAGAGCACCGCGAATACCGCGCGTTGGTCACGCGGTAAAAGCCGAAGTGCATGTTTCAGCAAAATAACGGGTCCAATAGCATTTACGTTGAACTGCCGCCTTAAAGAACTCGGGGTAACAGACATAAGTGTTTTCTCAGGCCCCTGCCCCTCGATTTCCAATGCGCCTGTTGCAACGAAAATCATATCGAAATGACCGTCTAATTCGGAAAATTGCTGCGCGACGTTGATTTCGTCGCAAATTTCCAAACCGTCGGTGCTGCGCGAGAGTTCGACAACTACAATACCTTGGACCCGCAAGGCTGTAACAACAGCCCTGCCAATCCCTCCGGAGGCACCAATAATCAAAACCCGCCTCATGACCGCTCCCTCGCGCATCAAAGGTATTACGTCGCGCGTGCAGACCCGGATCACAAATGGCCAGATTTATTCCATTTTGGGGCTTTTCATCTGCAAAAGAGCTTCTATTATCCGCTCTCATGACGACCAACGCACATATCATGTCTTCCACGCTTCGCCGTTCAAGCGGCGCTTTGCGTCTGTGCGCTATCCTACCCCTAAGCCGCCTCTGAGCGTGCCCTTGGGCGCGACCGCTCAGAGGATGTGCAGCGCGCCAAATATTAGGTTTAGGACAAAGACGAAAGATCATCAAAATGACAGACCAAGGCAAACAGACCGCTGACGTGGCATCCGAACAGGACCGCGTCATGATTTTCGACACAACGTTGCGAGACGGCGAACAAAGCCCCGGCGCAACAATGACGCATGATGAAAAAGTTGAAATCGCCGAAATGCTGGACGAAATGGGCGTCGATATTATCGAAGCCGGTTTTCCAATTGCATCCGAAGGCGATTTCAAAGCCGTCAGTGCCATTTCTGCGCAGGCCAAGAACGCGGTTATATGCGGGCTTGCGCGTGCAAGCTTTGGAGACATCGACCGGTGCTGGGAGGCGGTCAAACACGCGGCACGGCCCCGGATTCACACGTTTATCGGCACGTCCCCACTGCACCGTGGCATCCCGAATCTCACGAAGGATGAGATGGCCCAGCGTATCCACGAAACGGTAACCCACGCCCGCAACTTGTGTGACAATGTGCAGTGGTCCCCAATGGACGCAACACGGACAGAAGATGATTACCTTTGCCGCGTCGTTGAAATTGCGATCAAGGCTGGCGCCACAACCATCAACATACCGGATACCGTTGGCTACACTGCACCACGTGAAAGCGCCGCACTGATCCGGATGTTGATCGAAAATGTGCCAGGTGCCGACGATATCATTTTTGCCACGCATTGCCACAATGACCTTGGCATGGCGACAGCTAATTCGCTTGCGGCTGTTGACGCAGGCGCTCGGCAAATCGAATGCACGATCAACGGGCTTGGCGAACGTGCGGGTAATACTGCGTTGGAAGAAGTCGTGATGGCAATGAAAGTGCGCAACGACATCATGCCTTATCAAACCCGCATAGATACCACCCGTATCATGAACATCAGTCACCGTGTCGCAACCGTGTCTGGCTTTCCGGTGCAGTACAACAAGGCCATCGTCGGGAAAAACGCCTTTGCGCATGAAAGCGGCATTCATCAGGATGGAATGCTCAAGAACGCCGAGACTTTTGAAATCATGCGCCCCGAAGACATCGGTTTATCTGAAACCAATATCGTTATGGGCAAACATTCCGGCCGCGCTGCATTGCGCTCTAAACTTAGCGATCTTGGCTATGACCTGGCAGACAACCAGTTGAAAGATGTCTTTGTGCGTTTCAAGGCGCTTGCTGATCGTAAGAAAGAAGTTTTCGACGACGACCTTTTGGCGCTGATGCGTGACAGTACGTCGGACGCGGAAAACGACTATATTCAGGTAAAACACCTTCGCGTGGTTTGTGGAACGGAAGGCCCTCAAACAGCAGATCTTACCCTGTCAATCGACGGCAGCGAAACCAGCACAACTGCCCACGGAGACGGTCCGGTTGATGCAACATTCAACGCCGTAAAGGCGCTGTTTCCGCATAACGTGAACTTGCAGCTTTATCAGGTGCACGCTGTCACCGAAGGTACGGACGCTCAGGCAACCGTTAGCGTGCGGATGGAAGAAGACGGAAAAATCGCTACGGGCCAGGCCGCTGACACTGATACAGTTGTCGCTTCGGCCAAAGCATATGTGAACGCGTTGAACCGCTTGCTTGTGCGCCGTCAAAAAACAGCACCAGCAGCTTTGAATTAATCCTCTGGCAAGAGCGGCTAACCCCCGCTCTTGCAACACCATCCAATTTAGTGCGATTCTGGCAAAATGTTCGATTTGTGCTATCAAATACCCTAAAAAAGTCAGAAATCAGCAGGATTTTGCGCAGTATTCTGTGTATAGTCCCCTTTACTGTAGACGACGCAAAGCCCATAAGTCTTAGCAATCAAGAGGCTATGAGTCTTGTACCGTATTTTTGTATTTAGAAGGTTTGCGAAACAAAATGGTAGATTTTCTCAGAGGCCTTTTTTCCTCCGATATGGCAATTGACCTCGGCACGGCCAATACGTTGGTTTACGTGAAAGGCAAGGGTGTCGTCCTTTCAGAACCTTCTGTGGTCGCCTACCACATCAAGGATGGTGTTAAGAAAGTTTTAGCGGTCGGCGAAGACGCTAAACTTATGTTGGGCCGTACTCCGGGCAGCATTCAGGCAATCCGGCCGATGCGCGAAGGCGTGATTGCCGATTTTGACACAGCCGAGGAAATGATCAAACATTTCATTCGGAAAGTTCACAAGCGAACAACGTTTTCAAAACCAAAAATTATCGTCTGCGTCCCACATGGCGCGACCCCCGTTGAAAAGCGCGCCATCCGACAGTCAGTTATGTCTGCGGGCGCACGCCGCGCGGGGTTGATTGCTGAGCCGATTGCGGCTGCGATTGGCGCTGGTATGCCCATCACTGACCCGACCGGGAATATGGTTGTTGATATCGGTGGCGGCACAACCGAAGTTGCGGTGCTTTCGCTTGGCGATATCGTTTATGCCCGCTCCGTGCGTGTCGGTGGCGACAGGATGGATGAGGCAATTGTGAATTACCTACGCCGTCAGCAAAACCTTCTGATTGGTGAATCCACTGCCGAACGCATCAAGACCTCTATCGGGACCGCACGGATGCCGGATGACGGGCGGGGTGCCTCCATGCAAATTCGCGGACGCGATTTGCTGAATGGTGTGCCAAAAGAAATCGAGATCAATCAGGCGCAGGTCGCCGAAGCACTGGCCGAACCCGTCCAGCAGATTTGTGAGGCTGTGATGATCGCGCTCGAGGCCACGCCTCCTGATCTGGCGGCGGATATCGTTGACAGAGGCGTTATGCTCACCGGTGGTGGCGCATTACTTGGTGAACTTGATTTGGCTTTGCGCGAACAGACCGGGCTTGCAATCTCGGTCGCAGATGAATCTCTGAATTGTGTGGCGCTTGGAACAGGCAAGGCACTCGAGTATGAAAAACAGCTGCGCCATGTGATCGATTACGATAGCTGAATGAGGCGACACGGAGAATTGCCGTGGCAAAGGACAGAAATTCAGGCGACGAATACGTCCGCCCGGTCAGACGTATCCTGGTCGGTCTGCTGATTTTCGTTCTTATCGGTCTGTTTTTACTCTGGAGGGTTGATAGCCCGCGGGTCGAACGATTTCGTGCCAATCTGGTCGACAGGGTTATGCCAAGTTTTGATTGGGCGTTGCGCCCTGTAACAGCCGCGACATCGATGTTTTCAGACTTTCAGAGTTACCAACGGATTTATGAACAAAATCAGGAACTGCGCCGCGAACTCCAGCAGATGAAAGCATGGAAAGAGGCCGCGCTCCAGTTAGAACAAAAGAATGCGAGATTGCTTGACCTGAACAATGTCCGGCTGGACCCACTTTTGACTTATGTTACCGGAGTTGTGATTGCAGACAGCGGGTCACCCTTTCGCCAATCCGTGTTGGTGAATGTTGGGAAACGCGACGGCATCAAAGACGGCTGGGCAACAATGGACGGAATTGGAATTGTCGGGCGTATCTCGGGTGTCGGACGTAACACCGCCCGGGTGATCTTGCTTACAGATTCAAACAGCCGAATCCCGGTTGCGATCCAACCAACGGGCCAGCGCGCGCTTTTAACAGGAGACAACACCGCAGCACCGCCCCTTGAACTATTGGAAAACCCGGAACTCATACGCCCCGGCGACAGGGTTGTGTCTTCCGGCGACGGAGGTGTCTTTCCCGCCGGATTGCTTGTGGGGCAAGTCGCGCTTGGAACAGATGGCCGATTGCGGGTGCGACTGGCAGCTGATTATGAGCGCCTTGAGTTTTTACGTGTTCTGCGCAGCCGTGATCATGAACAGATACATGACCCGGGTGGTTTGCTGGCACCACCTGCCACCACCGAAAACACAACAGAAACAACCGGGGTCGAAGCCAGTGATTAACCCGGTGACATCTCGTATTTGGGTCCATCGGGTCGCTTTCCTGGGTCTTTGTGCCATCATTATTTTTTTCCACCTTCTGCCGATGCAGACTATTCCGACCCAATGGTCTGCGCCTGATCTGCTGATCTGTTTATCATTCTGCTGGGTGGTGCGGCGGCCTGACTACCTTCCGGCGCTTTCGGTTGGGATCGTCTTTCTGATTTCGGATATGTTTTTCTTGCGACCACCAGGGTTAATGGCCGCGCTCGCTGTATTGGGAACCGAATTTTTGCGCGCGCGCAGTCATTTCATTCGTGAATTTCCATTTCTTTTGGAATGGGCAGTTGTAACCGTCGTCATCGCGGGTGTTTTGCTTGGCAACCGACTGATCCTGTTGATCCTGATGGTTGATCCACCCGTTCTCGGTCTTTCAATCCTGCAATTTCTTGCAACCAGTTTGGCCTATCCCTTGACTGTGCTATTCTCAAAATACGCTCTTGGCGTTTCGAAAATCACCCCGGCAGAACTGAACAGATAGAGACATAATTCGATGAAACGCACCGCTAAAGATTCAGAGTTCAGTTCGCGAAAGATTTCGCGGCGTGGTCTGATTATGGGTGGGGCGCAATTGGCCTTTGTCGGTGCACTCGGCCTCAGAATGCGGTATTTGCAGGTTGATCAGGCCGACCAGTTTCGCATGTTGGCCGAAGAAAACCGGATTAACGTGCGCCTGTTGCCTCCGGCCAGAGGCCTGATGTTCGACCGCAACGGCGCGTTGCTGGCCGCTAACGAACAAAATTACAAAATTGTTCTGGTGCGTGAAGATGCAGGCGATGTGGAAGAAGTTCTTGCACGCCTTGCGCAACTTGTGCCTCTTACCGCAGAGGATCTTGAGCGTGCCACGCGCGAGATTTATCGCCGAAGCCCTTTTGTACCGGTAACTGTTGCAGATCGTCTGCGATGGGAAGATATCTCTGCCGTTGCAGTAAATGCACCCGCCCTGCCCGGCGTAACGCCCGAGGTTGGTTTGTCGCGGGGCTACCCGCGTGGTCAGGATTTTGCCCATGTTGTGGGCTATGTCGGACCTGTCAGCGACTATGATCTTGAACGGTTGAACGACCCCGATCCGCTGTTACAGATTCCCAAATTTCAAATTGGCAAATCGGGTGTTGAGGCGAAACTCGAACACGAACTGCGCGGCAAAGCCGGTCATCGCCGTATTGAGGTCAATGCAACTGGCCGCGTCATGCGTGAACTTGACCGGATAGATGGTGAACCCGGTGCGAATATCCAGCTTTCGGTGGACGCTGATTTGCAGAATTTCATACAGGCGCGCCTTGCGGGCGAAAGTGCTGCCGCATCTGTCATTGACACGGAAACGGGCGACCTGCTTGCAATCGCATCTTCACCGTCGTTCGATCCGAATAAATTCGTTCGTGGGATTTCCGTCGCCGACTATTCGGAGTTGACTGAAAACAAATACCGCCCACTGGCAGGCAAGGCAGTTCAGGGTACCTACCCGCCGGGTTCAACGTTTAAAATGGTCACTGCGCTCGCCGCACTTCACGACGGCGTAGTGTCGCCGGAAGATACAGTTTACTGCCCTGGGTACACCTACCTCGGTGGCCGCCGTTTTCATTGCTGGAAGCGGGGTGGACATGGCAATGTAAACCTTCACGACAGCTTGATGCGATCTTGCGACGTCTACTATTACGAGCTTGCCCAGCGTGTTGGAATTGAAAAAATTTCGGCAATGGCAAGGCTTCTTGGTCTCGGCGAACGGCACGACCTGCCTATGTCAGCTGTTGCCCAGGGGCTTGCCCCGACAAAGGACTGGAAAAGAGAGCGACACGGCGAAGGATGGCAGGTTGGCGATACACTGAACGCAGCAATTGGACAGGGGTTTGTGTTGGCCTCGCCCCTACAGCTTTCAATCATGGCAGCGCGTTTGGCGACTGGCAGGACAGTGACGCCCAGGCTTGTAAAATCAATCAATGGTGTTGAGCAACCCAGCCACGCCGGAACGCCTTTGGGTCTGAATGAAAACCTGCTGCGTCAGGTACGGCGCGCGATGTTTGATGTTTCTAACAGTCGGCGTGGAACCGCGTTCAGGTCACGTATCGTTGAAGATGCATTTCGGATGGCCGGCAAAACCGGCACCAGCCAGGTCCGCAGTGCTGTTGTTCGAAATCAGGATGTTCCCTGGGAGCAGCGCGACCACGCTTTGTTCGTATGTTTCGCGCCATTTGATGCGCCAAAAATCGCGGTATCTGTTGTGGTGGAACATGGCGGCGGCGGTTCCAAAGCAGCAGCCCCTGTCGCGCGTGATATTGTTCTGCAGGCGCTCTACGGAGGATTACCACCTCTGGCAGCTTATCCCGCCGCAGACCACGAGCGAATACGCGAGATGCAACGTGAACTTCCGCTTCGCAACCCCAGTTCTGCCGAGGACGGAAAAGATCAGGCATGAGTTATCTGGAGTACAACCTAAAGACAGCGCCAACCGGGCTAAGCAAGATTTTTCACTTGAACTGGCCTGTGATCCTGCTGCTGACGGCCGTGAGCTGTGTTGGTTTCCTGATGCTGTTCTCTGTTGCAGGTGGCTCTTTGACACCTTGGGTCGAACCGCAGATGAAACGGTTTGCTCTTGGAATGGTCTTGATGTTCCTCGTTGCAATGGTCCCGATCTGGTTTTGGCGCAACATGGCTGGCGTCGCATATCTTGGCTCGCTCGCGCTCTTGCTGCTGGTAGAGCTGTTTGGTGCCGTTGGCATGGGGGCTCAGCGCTGGATCGACCTCGGTTTCATGCGCCTGCAACCTTCGGAATTAACGAAATTTACACTAGTGATGATCCTCGCTGCCTACTACGACTGGCTTGACGTCAAGAAAACATCCCGACCCTTTTGGGTAATCATCCCAATATTGCTGATCCTTGTCCCAACCTACCTTGTGTTACGCCAACCTGATCTCGGAACAGCCATCCTTTTGGTAGCAGGTGGGGGGATCATTATGTTTCTTGCCGGTGTCAGCTGGTACTATTTTGCAGGCGTCGTTGCGAGCGGCGTTGGCGCGATAACAGCTGTTTTCAAACTGCGTGGGACGGAATGGCAATTCCTGAAAGACTATCAGTATCGCCGGATTGATACCTTTCTTGATCCTTCAAGCGACCCGCTAGGGGCGGGTTACCATATTACGCAATCCAAGATCGCGCTTGGGTCTGGCGGGTGGACCGGGCGCGGCTTCATGCAGGGTACGCAAAGTCGGCTGAACTTTTTGCCCGAAAAACATACAGACTTTATTTTCACGACACTCGCCGAAGAGTTCGGCTTTGTGGGCGGGGTTTCACTGCTCACGCTCTATACACTGATAATCTTCTTTTGTGTTGTTTCTGCGCTTCGCAATAAGGATCGGTTTTCCTCTCTGCTTACGCTGGGAATAGCGGCGACTTTCTTTTTGTTCTTCGCGGTGAACATGTCCATGGTTATGGGGCTCGCACCTGTTGTTGGTGTGCCTTTGCCTCTCGTGTCTTATGGCGGTTCTGCCATGCTTGTTATTCTTGTGGCTTTTGGTCTCGTCCAAAGCGCACATGTCCACAGGCCTCGCTAATGTTTGACGCGACTTCACGCTGGTCCCTGCTTCTTTCTCACGTTAGATCGTTGGTGCGACAAGTAACGGATAACTTAAGACGCGGGGTTTCATACGATGATCCATATCTATTTTGCGGCAAAAGACGTGCGATGGGATGAATATGAGGCTCCCCTCCGCAAGGCGCTGGATGAAAAAGGGCTAAGCTACTCTCTGTCAGACAAATGCGACGACCCCTCGATCATTGATTATATTGTCTACGCTCCAAACGGACCGCTTAAAGATTTTTCGCCATTCAGCCGGGCAAAGGCCGTCTTGAGCCTCTGGGCTGGGGTTGAGGATGTTGTCGGCAATCCAACATTGAAAATTCCGCTGGCCCGGATGGTTGACAGCGGGCTAAGCGAAGGCATGGTCGAATGGGTAACAGGCCATGTTCTACGGCACCATTTAGGGATGGACCTGCATATTCATGGCCAGGACGGAGTTTGGCGCGACTATGTTCCACCGCTCGCGCGAACCAGAACTGTTGGCATTCTTGGGCTTGGTGCATTGGGGCAAGCCTGTGGAGAGGCCCTTTCAGCACTCAACTTCAATGTCCTTGGCTGGAGCAAAAGTAAAAAACAGCTTGATAATATCACGTGCCACAGTGGCGAAGAGGGTCTGAAAACTGTTCTGCGGTCCTCTGAAATTCTTGTTCTCTTGCTTCCCAAAACCCCGGAAACCGAGAATATCTTAAATATAGAAACGCTGGCACTCATGCCAAAAGGCGCTAAGATTATCAACCCTGGCCGCGGCCCGCTGATTAATGATGACGCGTTGCTTGCCGCACTTGATAGCGGGCAAACCGGCCATGCAACGTTAGATGTATTCCGTATCGAACCCTTGCCTGCTGACCATCCATACTGGGCACATCCGAACGTTACCGTTACCCCGCACATCGCCTCAGAAACGCGCAGCGATACCGCCAGTCAGGTCATCGCAGAAAACATACGCCGTGGCGAAGCAGGTTTGCCGTATCTGCATCTGGTTAACAGGACCGCTGGATACTAGCCTGTGCAAAAAGCACGTTCACCAAAGGATCGGTGGCTTTTTGGGGTCCGTTCCCGGGGCTTTGGGCGTCTCGGTCTTGACCGGTTCTAGCAGGTCGAACCGCAACCCGACACGCGCCAACTGTGCGCATAGCGGGTCTGACGCTCGAAAGAAGGCTACGTCAATAACTCCAGCCTCTACCCCACTAAACGTCAGAGCCTCACCTGTCGCCTGAGCAAGCGCAGTTTCCGCCCCCGGCACCGGATCAATATAGCCAAGCATATGCCCGCGTCGACCGTCCTCATAGACAACGGCAACCAGATAGGCAGAAGTAGCAAGCCCAACTGCTGTCGCAAGTTTCGTATCAAGCGCAACTATCAGGTTTTCCGGAAGCCCCTTGGGTGGTTCAAGCGACTCCGGTCTTTCAGAGACTTCCTCTGGCTTTTGGCTCAGCGTTTCGCTCAGCCAGCTAACGGCACCAGGTGGGATCAGAATTGACGACGGGGCGACACCAAGGTTTACCCCCAAACCTACCCCCTGCCCCTCAAGCATCTCCACAACCGCACGTCCGGACAAAACCGCATAGGGTGCAATACCCTCTGCAAATTCCGAAAGCCGCGCTTCGCGGTCAAAGACCAGCACAAAATGGGCATCTTCGACTTCGAAGATTTCTGGAAGAATCTGATCATCGCTTGGCTCTTTTTTCAACAACAGGAAAAGTTCACTGTCTGCCAGACGTTCAAAGAACTTCAGGCGCGCCACATCGTTGGTCTTGTCTGCTTCCATTGCGATATGGGCAGCGTCCAAAGGGGTCTTCTCAGTCATCATCTAACACTTTTCGTACTCGGGTTCTGAGAGCCGGTATCAGCTCTGCCTCAAACCATGGGTTTTTCTTGAGCCAACCAGTATTGCGCCAGGACGGATGGGGCAAGGGAAAGACGGCAGGTGCATAGTCCTGCCACGTCGAAACTGTCGCAGTTACGCCGTTGTTCGCAGCCGTACCCAAATGCCATTTTTGTGCATACCCCCCGATCGCAAGGATTAGAGGAACTTCTCCAAAAAGGTTCATCACCCTGCTGCGCCAGGTTTCTGCGCAAAGCTTTGGCGGCGGCAAATCTGAGCCTTTCGCGTTGTACCCCGGAAAACAGAAAGCCATTGGCAAAATCGATACGCGCGAACGATCATAAAATTCTTCATCCGTTACACCCAGCCAGTTGCGCAAGCGGTCCCCGGACGGGTCTGAAAATGGAATATTTGAAAGATGGACGCGCGCGCCCGGCGCCTGACCTACGATCAGAATGCGGGGTGCCGCGTCAAACCAGACAACAGGGTTAGGTCGATGCTGCGTTTCTGTTGCAGAGAAACGCTGAGCACAAAGCTGGCAAGTCGATATTTCAAATTGCAAACGGGCAAGATCATCAGTCATCCAGAGAATGTAACGAGCGCAAAGCATTGCCGCAATCGCATAGCAATGCCGGAAAATCAATTTCCAGCGAACGACGCTGTGATAAGGGTTTAGCAGTTGTATCGCGTTGCGTTAGCTCAAAAAGTTCACAATCAGCGTGAACCCAAGTAATACCGCAATCCATATAACCATGGACCCTGTCGGCCACGACTGCGCCATTCGTCCTTCTGGCCCGTGAGAATGATAGAGACGCGCAATCACAGCCCTGATCCTGGTTTGAGTAAAGTTTGATTGCGCCGCCCATACCTTTGAAAGAACACCTGAAACACTGCCAATTAAAACTGGCATCAAGCGCCTGTAGGTCCAGTCCGTATCAAGATTGACCGATTTTAATTCTGGCGGATAGATACCAGTCCGCATCAGTACCGTGAAAGCCAGTGCAGAAAAGAACAGAAGCTGCAGTTGGGTGACGACATGGGTCGTTGTGTAGGGCACGTAGTCCACATCAAAAGGCAACAGCGCATAAAGTGGCCCCGGAAACACGCCAATGGCAACGCATAAAAACGCAGTGAGGCCCATAGCAAGCAGCATGTGCAGTGGAGCCTCTTTCGGACGTAGTCCGCTATCATGAGCGAAAAAAGCAAAATACGGAATCTTGATGCCGGAATGGTGGAACACACCAGCCGAAGCAAAGAGCAAGATCGCCCATACGATGTAATATCCGTCGTGCGACGCAGCTGACAGGATAAGTGATTTAGAAATAAAACCTGAAAAAAGCGGGAACGCCGAGATCGATGCAGCCCCGATCACACAAAAGATCATGGTAAGCGGCATTGTCTTATATAGCCCCCCAAGTTCAGATCCTTTGGCAGTGCCGGTACGGAACAGCACAGCCCCAACGCTCATGAAAAGAAGGGCTTTGTAGAGAATATGCGCGAAGGCATGCGCTGCAGTACCATTGAGCGAGAGTTCAGTGCCGATTCCAATACCCACCACCATAAAACCGAGCTGGTTATTCAGACTATACGCCAACACCCGACGAAGATCGTTTTCGATTACAGCAAAGAAAATTGGAAACAGCGTCATGACCGCGCCGATATAAATGAGCATCTCGGTCCCCGGGAAGCCGCGAGCCAAAGCATAAACTGCAAGCTTGGTGGTAAAGGCTGAAAGGACCACGGTTCCGGTAACAGTAGCTGCCGGATAAGCGTCCTGAAGCCAGTTGTGCAGCAACGGGAAAGCGCATTTAATTCCGAAAGCCAGAAAAATAAGCCATGTCCCAATTGAACCAAGGGTCATTTTATCGAATGCGATAGATCCGCTCTCTCGATAAAAAAGCGCCGCCCCCGCCAGCAGAAGAACACCTGAACCGACCTGCACGATCAGGTATCTTACACCGGTGTGATAGGCACCTTCTGTGCGACGCGCCCAGATCAGGAAGACGGACGTGATTGCAGTGCCCTCCCAATAAAAGAAGAGCGTGATCAGGTCGCCCGCAAAAACCGCGCCGATAGCCGAGCCCGCATACAAAAGCGCCGCGAGTTGCTGAACCGTATCGCGAACATGCCAAGCATAAAGATTGCCGAGGAATGCTGCGATTGTGAAAATCAACGCAAAGATACGCGATAGGCGATCAACGCGCATAAATTCCAGATCAAGATTGAAAAAGCGTACGGTCCACAAGTTGCCTTCCGGCAATGACCACACGAAGAGACACGCAACAACAGGAACGGCCAACAGCAATGCTGCACGGGCATGACCTTTGGGCAAAGCCAGAAGTCCAGCTGCGCCCGCGAAGAAAAGAAAAGCAATTGGGAAGGTTTCAGCCATCGTGAGTTTTCCTCTCCAGCTGATCTTCCGGATACTTTTCGGATTCCACATCATAGGGCGCGTAGTAATCCTCGGGCCTCTTCAGAAATAAACGC
Source organism: Pseudohalocynthiibacter sp. F2068 (assembly GCF_023015645.1). Classification (NCBI taxonomy): domain Bacteria; kingdom Pseudomonadati; phylum Pseudomonadota; class Alphaproteobacteria; order Rhodobacterales; family Paracoccaceae; genus Pseudohalocynthiibacter; species Pseudohalocynthiibacter sp. F2068. The sequence continues at coordinate 17,725 of NZ_JALKAK010000018.1, read as the reverse complement.
ATGATTTTGGCGCTGATTACAAGTGCTGCGCACATGAAGAATCCGTAAAGCGCGTAAAAACCCGGAAACTCCTCCACACCGAGGTATACGTGTTTATGGTACAGAAAGTCTGCGGCGAAGAGAATTGCGCAGACTATGTACAGCCCATAGACGATCCGATCGACATTCTTCTTCGTGTCGAGCCACAGCAGCGCGCGACCGAGTGTCGGCAGGTCTTCGGGCTTATCGTTCTGATCGATGCTCATTCGCAGTTCCCTAGTTCGGTACAACAATGGGCGACAAGAAATCCTGCAAATCGCCAGCGAAGAAAAACAGCACAATACAACCAATGGCAGTTATTGCCGGAGGCAGCCAGACCAGAAGGGGTGACTCTGCCATTCCTTCTATTGGTTCGGCATCCGGATCACTTAGGAAAAACCCGCGCCCAACCAACGGTAACAGATAGGCAACGTTTAACAACGAACTCGCCATCAGAACCCCTATCATCACCCACTGCCCCGTGTCTGCAGCCCCGACGATCAGCAACCACTTGCTCCATGATCCACCCAGCGGTGGGAGGCCGATAATAGAAAGCGCCCCGATCAGAAATGCGCCGAAGGTGATCGGCATGATGCGCCCAAGCCCCGTCATCTGGCTGATATTTGTTTTGTGTGTCGCAACGTAGATCGAGCCTGCGCACATAAAGAGCGTGATCTTGCCCATCGCGTGCATCGCGATATGCATCCCGCCACCAAGCGCACCCATCGAGGTTGCCAGCGCCATGCCAAGCGTAATGTAGGACAGTTGGCTGACCGTGGAGTAAGCGAGCCTTGCCTTGAGATTATCTTTCGTCATTGCAACAACAGAAGCTGCAATGATCGAGAAGGCCGCCAGCCACATCAACCACTCAGACGCACCTGTTTCCGCCAGGAAATCGATGCCAAAGATATAGATACCAACCTTAAGCATGGTGAACACACCTGCTTTCACAACAGCAACGGCGTGAAGCAAAGCGCTGACAGGAGTTGGCGCGACCATCGCTGCGGGCAGCCAGCGATGGAATGGCATCAAGGCAGCTTTGCCAATACCGAAGGCGTAAAGCGCAAGCAGAATGGCAACCATCGGCCCGGATATATGGCCTTCAAGAATACCACCTTTGGTGAAATCAAGCGTTCCGGTGATTGCATAAGTCCAGATCACGGCAACCAGTTGCAGCCCGATTGAGGTGCCGATCAGAATGCCAAGATACGTACGTGCGCCGCGGATCGCCTCTTCGGTGCCTTTGTGGGCGACCAGCGGATAGGTCGACAGCGTCAGCAGCTCGTAAAACAGGAACAGCGTGAACATGTTCGACGCAAAAGCGATGCCCATAACGGATGAAATTGCGAAAGAAAAACAGGCAAAGAACCTTGCATGGTGGCTTTCGTTGTTTCCACGCATATAGCCGATGCCATAGATGTGGGTCAGTATCCACAAACCGGATGCAACAATGGCAAACAGCAGGCCAAGCGGCTCAACATTGAACGCAATATCGATCCCCGGCAAAATTTCGAATAACACGAGCGGTTCAGTCGTTCCGTTTCCGACATTGCTGAGTATCGTCAGCACCGTAAGGAATGTTGCGACTGCAGCCGCTAGCGTAATGCCGTCACGCAGGTTCGGTTGTTTGCGAAACACAATATTTGTAACCGTCGCAAGCGCGGGGATCAGCATTGTCAGCAATATGGCTGTATTTGTTTCCACCTGTCGCCCTACCTAATGCAAACCGACTGGCCCAGCCAGCAGACCTTGGGCCGCCGTATGAGACGCAGTTAAAGTGATATCAGTTGCAAATCCGAAATAGATACAGGCAATCGCCATAATCCAGATCGGGACAAGCATCGAAAGAGGTGCTTCTTTGGCTTCAATGTCAGAGGCCGGTGATCTCAGGTACATCGCCTCAACAATACGCCAGACATAAATAACCGCCAGAAGCGACGACAATACGACCAGAATTGCAATTGGCCACCAGCCCTTTTCAAGAGCACCCTGCACCAACAGCCACTTGCTAAGGAATCCAGCGGTTCCCGGCACCCCGATAAGGCTGAGCCCGCCAATAACAATTGCGGCACTTGTCCAGGGCATCAGCTTGCCCATACCTTCGATCCTGTCGAAGAACGATCCACCGGATCGCAAAACCAGCGCCCCTACCCCCATGAACAGCACCGCCTTGGTGATCCCGTGGTTAAACAGATGCGCAACCGCTGCTGCGACACCGGATTCGTTCAGCAGGCCAATGCCAAGTAGCATGTAGCCAATCTGGGCGATACTGGAATAGGCAAGCAACCGTTTCAGATCCGTCTGGAATATTGCAATGAAAGACGCAGCAAACATCGCGAGGATCGCAAAGGGGATAATCATGAATTCAAGCGTGTTCACTTCGAACAAAAAGCTTGGCTGAAAGACCGAGAACAGGAACCGCATTAAAACATAAACAGCGACCTTGGTTGCCGTGGCTGCAAGAAAAGCGGTAACAGCGGAGGGTGCGTATGTGTAAGCGTTCGGCAACCACAGATGCAGCGGGTAAATGGCAACCTTGAGTCCGATGCCGACAACAATAAAGGCGAATGCTGCACGCACTGTCCGGTTGGCACCCTGATCCGCGATACGATCAGCCAGATCAGCCATGTTGAGCGTCCCGGTCGCCATGTAAAGCATACCAAGGCCAATCACAAAGAACGTCGCACCAATTGTGCCCATGATCAGGTAATCATATGCAGCGGTCAGCGCGCGCCGATCCCGGTAAGATCCCTGTGCAATAAGAACATAGGTTGAGAGCGATGAAATCTCGAGAAACACAAAGACGTTGAATGCATCGCCTGTAACGGCAACACCAAGCAAACCTGTTAAACACAACAGAAAGCAGGCGTAAAACAACGTGTGATGGCGCTCAGGTATTTCGGATTTCACGCTTTCCCGCGCGTATGGCAGCACAATCGTGCTGATCCCCGTCACAAGAAACAAAACGAAAGCATTCGCGGCATCAACCCGGTACTCAATCCCAAGCGGTGGCGCCCAGCCACCAATATGATACGAAATAAAGCCACCGTCGATGACGCTGAGCAGTAGCAGAAATGAAGTTACGAAAGACGCTGCACTTGCCAGAAAGGTGATTGGCCACGTCAGGCTACGACTGCCGAGTAATACACACAAAGGTGCTGCAACAAACGGCACGAGGATTGCAAGCACAGGCAGATGATCTGACAGCGTCATCGCAACGTGATGGGTCGTTTCAGTTGCCATTATGCGCGCCCGCCCATCGCTTCGCCGTGGAGTTTGTTTTCGGCAGCGGCGATCGCTTTCTCAATCTCCAGAATTTCGTGCTCTTCGATCGTGCCAAACTCTTCCCGGATACGGACGATAAGCGCCAAACCCAAAGACGTTGTCGCAATGCCAACAACAATTGCCGTCAGGATCAGAACATGCGGCAGCGGGTTCGAATACACTACATCCGGGTCAATAATCATGTCTGCCGGGAAAATTGGGGCGGTTCCACCTGTCACTTTCCCCATCGAAATGTAAAGCATGAAGACGGAGGTCTGGAAAATGTTCAGCCCAACGATCTTTTTCACCAGATTACCTTTGGCAACAACAATATAAAGCCCGGTCATCATCAACACGATAAACAGCCAATAGTTCATGTGTCCGACGATAAAATCCCAGGTGAATTCTCCGTTCATTACCATTCCTCGTCGCTGATACGGGGGGGGCGCGCTGCAAATGCGTAATAAACTGCGACCATCACACCGGTCACGGTAATACCGACACCCAATTCAACGATCAGAATTCCATAATGCTGGCCATGCTCGGGGTGATGTGGGCTAAATGCGCCGTAGTCGAGATATTCGTACCCAAGGAACAGGCTAACAATTCCGGTACCAGCGTAAATCAGAACACCAAGCGCGACCAACTTGTGCACCAACCAGGGCGGAAATACCTTCTGTGCCTTACGCAAGCTGAAGACAACACCGTAGAGGATGAAGGCAACCGCCATGATCACACCAGCCTGAAACCCGCCACCAGGTGAAAAGTCTCCGTGAAACTGAACATAGAAGGCAAAAAGAATTATGGTTCCGACCAAAAGTTTGGTGACGACACGTAAGATAAGGTGATGGCGCATCAGCTTTCCCCACTTTCTTCTTCTTCGTCTTCATCCTCGCGCCGTCGATGCAACCCGCTGATTAAAAGCAAAACACCGATTCCGGCGGTAAAGACCACGGCTGTCTCGCCAAGCGTGTCATACCCCCGATAGCTCGCCAAAATTGCTGTAACGACGTTGGGAACGCCAATCTCATGTGGGCTACGCTCCAGATAATCTGGCGAGACATGGGTTTGCGCTGGTGCGTCCGGCGACCCGAAATTCGGCATATCAAGCGTGCCGTACATCAGTGTCGCACCCGTAACCAAAACCACAAGTAACGGTATTGCAGGTGAATGGGTTGAGTGTTTGGCAACGCGCGACGTAAGCGCCAGCGTTCCAAGGACCAGAACTGTAGAAATACCGGCACCAACAGCGGCCTCGGTAAAGGCAACGTCAACCGCGTCAAGCACAACAAACAACAGGGCCGACAACAGGCTGAATACACCCGATAGCATGGCAATTGCGAACAGGCGTTGCATGCGTACGATCGCAATTGCCGTTGCAACCAGCATCGTGAAAAGCGTAATGTTAATAAAGGTTTCGATAACTCACCTGCCGCGCGTTTAAATTTTTGAATCGGGTTCAGAGCTCACCATTGGCTCTGTACCTCGAAGCCCTTCGGCCTCTTTGGGACGAAGACCTGAGACAAGCGCCGCATTTGCAACTGCATGTGTGGAAGTCGGACCAGTGATAAAAAGAAATATACCGATGATAATCAGCTTTACGGTCACAAGTGTAAAACCTGCCTGCAGGCACATCCCAACAAGAAGCAAAATCATGCCCGCTGAATCGGTAATCGATGCCGCGTGCAGGCGCGACCAGAAATCAGGAAACCGCCATGTTCCAAACGCGCCGACGATCACAAAGAATGAGCCTGAAAGTATAAAGAACCAGCTTAAGCCGGAGACGACAATCTCCCCGATACTCATGAACTCTGCTCCTCTTCGGGCTCAATATGAAGATGGTCGCCGATTGCCCGGTAACGAAAAAATTTCAGGATTGCGATTGTGCCAACGAAGTTAATAAGAGCGTAGAGAAGCGCTATATCCAGAAAATCCGGCCGCCCAAACAGAAACCCCATGATCCCTATCAGCAGCACCGTATGTGTGCCAAAGGAATTCACCGCAAGAACACGATCATAGAGCGTCGGACCAGCGAACAACCGGAACAGAACCAAAACCATTGCCATAAAAACTGCAATTGTTGCGACAGAAAACATCATTGGGCTTCGCTCATTTCAATGGCGCTTACACGCCTATCCATATCGGCAAGGGCGTCAATGTCCTCGTCCGTATAGGCAACAGCATGAACAAGAAAATGCCCCGGTTCCGTTTCAACGGTGATTGTCCCTGGCGTCAGTGTAATTGAGCTTGCATAAATCACCTGTGCAAGATCGCTTTTCTGCGTGTTCTGCACAGAAAAAAGATGCTGCCGCAAAGGCATTTGGGGTGACATGATTGTTTTGGTAACGGCCCAATTCGCTTTTGCAATCTCGACAAAAAGCCAAAGCATGTATTTCAGAACCTCAACTGGGCTCAGTCGCAACGCAACCCGGTCTTCATCAAGCGCATCCATTCGCTTCACAACGAAGATGACAATCAGGACGGAAACAACGCCAAATCCGACGATAAGGGGTTGGTAAATGCCCGAAAGCAGCAGCCAAAGGCCAAGCAAAACCACGAAAGAACCTAAAAATCGCAAATTTCGCCCCTTCAACGTCTAACCGCCGCTGCGCAAGAAGTGTAAAAACATCCTGCCCCGTTCGCCTTTTCTTGCCTAATGGCAGTTTCATTAAATTGCAACTATCGGTAATAAATTCGATCTGAAAAAGTCGGGAATACGGAAACCCATATACCTCTGATTGCACATTGTAAGGCCTACAAAACCTTGTGAGGGGATAAATTGTAACTTCTTTCTCACAATTGATGCATTATGACTGTTTTTGCGGGTTTTTAGGGTGGTTTACTCACGGTTACAGTGTAAATCTTTGTGAAGATCGGACATAATGCGAACAAACATGGCGCTTACAGGTGTCGTTAACAATAATCCGTTAAGGGTAGCAGGCCCCATCAGGCAGTGCTGAGGCGAGTGATGCTCGAGTTTGTAGATGTGAGTAAGTCCTTCTGGACCGGGACACAGCGCAAGGTAATACTTGATCGCGCGTCTTTTCGTGTCGAGATCGGAAATTCGCTCGGCATTCTTGCTCCTAACGGAACGGGTAAAACGACGCTCATTAATATGATGGCAGGGCTTGAGAAGCCAGACGAAGGCATCATAACACGAACATCGCGAATTTCTTTCCCTCTTGGATTTATGGGGGGCGTCGTAGGCAAACACACGGCTAAGGAAAATTCCCGTTATATCGCACGTTTATACGGTCTGGACCCCGATTATATTGAAGCATTCTGTCGTTGGCTTTGCGGCCTGAAAGAATACTTTGACATGCCTGTTGGCACGTACAGTGCGGGGATGCGCTCAAGATTTAATTTTGCGCTTTTACTGGCATTGGATTTTGACATCTATCTGATAGACGAAGGCATGCCAGGCACAACAGATGTGGAGTTCAACAAAAAGGCAGGTGCGATCCTAAAAGACCGGCTTGCAAACACGACGATCGTGATCGTGTCGCATCAAGCTAAGACACTTGAAAAATTCTGCCGTTCAGCAGCAGTCCTGCGCGATGGCAGGATTTATATGTTCGACACCTTGGAGGAGGCAAGAAAGCTTTATGACTACCAAACCCAAGGCTAAAAAATTCCGCATCCGGCGCGCCGGTTCGCTGGGAAGAGGCGACACCGCGCCGGAATCCAGCCCGCAAGACGGTTCAGCGTCTCCAAACATGGGCGCAGGAGCAGGACAACAACAGGTTATGCAAGGCGAAATTTCGAGCGCAGCAGAAGTTTCTGGCGAAGAGGCGCTTGCCGAAATCAGGAAAGAAGGACTTACTGGTCGGCAATTACGTATGGCGCGACGTGTCGCTCAACGACACGGCATCGCCGCGACGTCCGATTATGATGCCGTACGCCTGTTACGTGCCCGCGGCATTGACCCCTTCCAGCGGTCAAATATGCTTGAATTGGTTGTTGCGGAAAGCAATCAACAACAAGCACAGGACAACTTGCCACAGACCGTTCAGCAAGGTCAGCAACAGCTCCCATCAACCAAAGTCTTAGACGAAGACACGCGCGCCAGAGAAATTCGCAAGATCCAGCAGGATATTGTGCGACGGCGTCGCCGGAAGCTGGCGCTGTTAATGACCCGCCTGGCATTTTTCGTTTTATTGCCGACACTTATCGCAGGTTATTACTATTACAAAATCGCAACGCCGATTTACGCTACGAAATCTGAATTTGTTATCCAGCAATCTGAATCAGCCTCCGCCACTGGATTGGGCAGTATATTGGGGCCACAATTTGCGACCTCTCAGGACTCAATAACAGTCCAAAGTTATCTTCAATCGCGTGACGCGATGCTGCGGCTGAATGAAGAGCTTGGTTTTAAGGAACATTTCAGCCAGCCAGATCTGGACCCGATACTTCGCTTACCGCCAGACGCGACAAACGAAGCAGCGTATCGCGTTTACAGTAAATACGTAGTGATCTCCTTTGACCCGACTGAAGGCATCATAAAAATGGAGGTTGCCGCAGCTGACCCAGAAGTCAGCGCAGCCTTTTCAGAGGCATTGCTTGGGTATGCTGAAAGCATTGTTGATAACCTGTCTCAAAGACTTCGCGAAGATCAGATGCGCGGCGCACGAGAGAGTTTTGAAGATGCAGAGGCAAAACGCGGTCAGGCGCAGCGCAGGGTCATCGAACTGCAACAGGACTACGAAGTTATCAGCAGTGACGTCGAAATCAGTTTGCTGACAGGGCAAATATCGACACTTGAAACAGAATTGACGCAAAACCGACTGCAGCTGATCGAGCTCATGTCAAACTCGCGCCCGAACCCGGCCAGAGTTGATCCGTTAAAGCGGAGGATAGAAAATCTGGAAAACGCGATCGCTGAGATGCGCTCGTTGCTTACAGAGGGCGCGAAAGACGGCACCTCGCTTGCAGAGGTACAAAGCCAGCTTGCCGTGGCTCAGGCAGATCTTGAAACCCGGAACTTGATGATGCAGCAGTCGTTGCAACAACTTGAATCGGCGCGCATAGAGGCCAACCGCCAGACGCGATACTTGTCAACCGGCGTAAGCCCAACTCCCCCCGATGAAGCCACCTACCCGCGCAAGTTCGAGAACACGCTGTTGGCGTTTCTCATCTTTTCTGGCATATACCTCATGGTTTCCATCACGGCCTCAATCCTCCGCGAGCAGGTGACGTCCTGATAAGGAACTGCGTTTGAAACGGTGTATCAAACCTGACATACAAACACCCTACCCCTTATCCTTTGGGGCGGACCAGTATTTGGATTAAACCCTCAAATCCGGGCATTGCTTCGCAAAACAATATTGAACGAAAAAGAGATTTCCTATGGCTAACAAGACACCCAAACCGGATCAAACCGTGCATCTCAACACTTGGGAGTTTTTACGCGATCCCATGATCGCTCCCACCGGATTCCGGGAATACGATGCGCGTTGGAAATACCCCGAAGAAATTAACCTGCCGGGGATGACAGCATTGGGGCTTGGCCTTGGGACGCAGATGCGCAAACGTGGTATCGAACCCGTCATAGCTGTTGGGAACGACTATCGTGATTATTCGCTTGCGATAAAAAATGCCCTGATTATCGGGCTTATGCAGGCCGGAATTCATGTGCGTGATATTGGCCCGGCGCTCTCGCCGATGGCATATTTCAGTCAGTTTCATCTCAATGCGCCTGCTGTCGCCATGGTCACAGCCAGCCACAATCCAAACGGTTGGACCGGCGTTAAAATGGGCTTTGACCGCCCACTGACCCATGGGCCGGACGAGATGGCCGAATTGCGCGACATCGTGCTGAACGGGCTGGGTGAGGCGCACGTTGGTGGCCGATACGAACGCGTCGACGGCGTCATGGAAGCCTACCTTGACGACCTCGTTGGTGATTTTCGCATGACGCGCGCGCTAAAGGTCGTTTGCGCAACAGGCAATGGGACAGCGTCGGCCTTTGCACCGCTGCTTTTCAAGCGTCTCGGTGTCGAGGTTGTCGATCTGCATACAGAGCTTGACTACACCTTCCCAAACTACAACCCGAACCCCGAAGCCATGGAAATGCTGCATGATATGTCAGATGCTGTAAAAGCGTCGGGTGCCGACCTCGCGCTTGGCTTTGACGGGGATGGCGACCGTTGCGGTCTTGTCGATGACGAAGGCGAAGAGATTTTCGCCGATAAGGTTGGCGTCATCATGGCCCGGGATCTGGTAAAACTTTACCCCGGATCAACATTTGTCGCAGATGTAAAATCCACTGGTCTTTATGCTTCTGACCCGGAGTTGCAAGCGTATGGCGCAAAGGCTGATTACTGGAAAACTGGTCACAGCCATATGAAACGTCGCGTGCGCGACATTGGCGCCTTGGCCGGATTCGAAAAATCTGGCCACTATTTTCTGGCAGAACCCATTGGTCGCGGGTATGACTGTGGGCTGCGCGTGGCTGTCGAAATCTTCAAGTTGCTCGATCGGAACCCTGACAAATCAATGTCTGACCTGCGCCGCGCGTTACCCAAAACCTATGCAACACCAACAATGTCTCCCTATTGCGCCGACACTGAAAAATACGAAGTATTAGAGCGGCTTGTCGCCAAACTGGTCGCCTTGCACGACGCCGGAGGCACATTAGCTGGTCGCAAGATCGCACAGGTTGTCACCGTAAATGGAGCGCGCGTCATTCTGGACAACGGTGCATGGGGGTTGGTGCGTGCGTCTTCTAACACGCCCAATCTTGTGGTCGTTTGTGAAAGCCCGGAAAGCGACGCCGAAATGCGCGCTATCTTTAACGATATCGATGCGGTCATCCGAACCGAAGATGCGGTTGGTGCGTATGACCAGACGATCTGAGGTTGGAATTGTTTTAGGACTCTTATTCGGTAATTTTTCACGATTGAGGGCTTGAACTGTACCGCCGTCCGGCGTAAATAGCCGCTCACTGTTGGGGTGTGGCCTAGTGGCAGGGCAACGCTTTTTGGTAGCGCAGATCGTAGGTTCGAATCCTACCACCCCAGCCAAAATACGTCCCAATGCGTCCCAATACGTCCTCATACGTCCCAAACAGATAGTAAGTTAAGGAAATTGAACTTCTTGCTACCTGTTGCTGCCAGTGAGACCCCATGCGTCCCAGTGTTGTTGGTACCGATTTGTTGGTATCTCACGGAACGCTGATGCCAACATTTGATTGATACCAACAGTTGATTCTCAACATTGGGCGAGTAGCTAGTGGCCACTCTCGGATGACATACGGGCACTGCTCGGATGATTATCGGTACGTTCCGTCACACCCGACAGATTGTTTGCAAATATGTTGGTATTATTTGGTCTTTTCCATTTTCTGAAATGCCGGAAATGACACCTGACAATCCGGAAAAGGAGCCAAAAAAACTCAACGGTTACGGACCACACGTCTGACAAAAGCGCACAGAAAAAAAGCTGCGGGTTACAATTGGGAGTCAACGACTACCGCAATCTAAATCTCGTTCTGAGGCCTAAGCCCAAGAAAAAAACCAAGACAAATCCAGACACTGTTTGTGCTCCGGTCACAAATGAAAGAACCATATCGAGTTGATCTAACAACTCAGAAAAATAGACCTTCTGCAAACCAAAGAATTTGAATGTGTTCGAAAAACTAAAACCGATAGCTTTAAAAAAATTTATAAAACTGAATCCTTCGTCTGGACCTTCCAGAATGGCCGTATAGGCACCAAGTGGAGCAATCAAAACTATTGCTAAAAATTTTAGTGGCAGTGCAATCGAGTAGCCGTAGTCAGACAAAATTCTGAAAATTTTATAGGGTAGTTTTTGCCAAAAATTTCCGATCCGCCCGGCAAACTCCATTTCTCGTCGATAGAAGAAATGTGCTTGTTCATGCAAACCCTGCCCGGATAGCAAATGCCGAATTATTTCGCAATTTTCTCGAGCTTCATCCAAATTGCTATCTAGACTACTAGGCCAATTCTCAGGATTGGCGGTAAAGCTCGTTTTTTCATGTAAAGTTGCTCCAGTGAAGACGGGGTAGAAATCTTTAAAGATTGCTTTTCTGAAATCTGTCGGTTTTTCAAACTGACATTCCGAAAAATTCGGACTTATGCAGGTCCTGTTTCTGACCGTTTCAAAACTTGCACCTACAAAATAGGTGAAACCATTGAACACCGAGGATGAAAATTTTGCGTTTCCTTGAAAACTCACCCTATTAAAACTTACTGTTTTACTAAATTCAGCTTTCTGGAAGTTAGCGTCTTCAAAAACGGAGTCTTCAAAAACAACGTCGTTTAGAAACTTGGCTTGGTCGAAAGATGAAGGACCTAGAAATACTGATTTATCTATTTTAGCAACTTGTCCAAATATTGCTCTCGAAAATCGAGCACGGCGTATGTGTGAGCCGTCAAAATGCGTCAAAGCGTCAAAAGTGGCGTCCCTGAAATCAGCATCTCTCTTTACACAAACGTGGGTAAACTGTGCCAGCTTGAGAAATCTGGCACGAACGAAGCTCATTCCTTGAAAATAAAACGACTTGCTACCCAACACGCTATGATTAAAGACTGACGAATTGAAATTCCCGAGCTGAGGGAACACTAATTCATCAAGAACTACTAGTTTGAAGAACTCCGTTTCGCTCAAATCCACATTTGAATTTGGATTTGGAAAACCTGGGTACACAAAATGGGAGTTATTCCGATTTTTCATCGCCCTTTTGTGAAGCCTCTGAATTTCTACAGATCGCGCGCTCCAATCTTTTAGTTCGGCTATGTCAATTTGAGAAAAAGCTGTGTATTCTTCTTGCTCTTCTGGAGATAGGCGCGATCCAGCCCATGAGTTCCAGACTTGCCTATTCTTTTTGTGAAGTTCTAGATCGACATGGTTTTCGTTCTGCTCACCAAATAGTGTCATCAGAACGTACCAAGGATTTTCGTTTGCTTCGTTTCGATGGGTCACATTTTTTCCAATCGCTGGAACATAGGAGCATCCTTTGCTTCCAGTGTAAGTTCTAAACTGATCTGATCTGATCTGAAAGATAGTCTAACGGTTTGCGTTCAGTCACCCTCCCAATCGTGCGATTGACATCCCCTAATCTCCGTCTCATTCCCAATCCAAGACTATTTTTTTCCGCGCTTCGAACCAACGAAAAATCGCGATAAAAGCCCCTGATGCGTCCCAGTTCGACCCACAAAATGTTGGTACATCTGTTGGTACGAGACACAATTTATTCAATGTTTTCAATGGATGTGGCCGTTACCACCCCAGCCAACACTCATTACATTTTTCTAACAGTACGAGATTTCGTGTTTTCCTCCGTGTTTTCCGGGACATTTCAGGGTGTCCGGATACCCCAGACCCGTAAAATGCCGCTAACTGGTAAGATTCCACCAAAAGTCTGGGAACTGCATTTGCACGGTCGACGGTTGGGTATGTTTGATGTTGCTGGGATCGCGCGGCGCTGGCCCGTTCAGAGCCCGTGCCTTTTTACAGGGTGCGGAACGTTTCTCTTTGTTCATACCAAAGCGCGGGGATAGCGTGGCGCAGCAACCATTCAGTTGTCAGGCCTGTTGGTTGAGAGCCCGCAAACACATCACGCACAATATCCGGTGCCAGGAAGGCCAGATCGACCAGCTTGTAAACCCGGTGTTTTGATACGCCTTCAGATGCGGCAATCTCCGAATAGGTTTGCCCGGCACGGATCAGGTCAAAGTAGTGATGTGCCTTGGCGATGTTTTTGAACAAGGTTTCATCGCGCGGGTTGGCTGTGTCGGCCAGGACAAGTTTCGTTTCAACACCCCGTTTCCGGTGTTGGAACCCGGCCTCTACCTCGAGGTGTTCCTCAGATACTCGTTCGCGATCAACACCTAACATCTCAGCTAAGCCGTTCTCTGATATGGTGATTCTGATCCTTCCCGGTGCGAGCTGAATATTTTGCGACAGTTGCAAAATCTGGTTGCGCTTCTCGCTCTGCTCATCAGGTTCGCTTCTGGTGATGTCTGACAATTGCGTAGCAATAGTTGCGATCTCTTCCGTCGTAGCTTCGCTCACGATGTTTGCCATCACGGACGGGGTGCTCAGATGCTTGCGGAGCAGTTTGCTGACCAATGCTTCCAACTCAGGTCCAGGCAATCGCCAACCCGACGGATCTTTGGCACTTTTACTTCGGATCAGCCGGTTTGAGACATAGTATCTGAGCCGGTGTCCTTTCGAGGACTTTGTATGGCTCGGGGTCAGACGGTCACCGGTTTCGTCAAACAGTTTGCCAATCAGAAGCGAGACCTGTTTTCGACCACCTCTTCCCTTTCCTCTTTCTTTGCCGAGGCGGTCGCTGACCGAACGGCCCATCAGCTGGTCCTGCAGCGTATCCCAAGACTCTGGCTCAATGAGTGGTGGATGCTGACCGGGATACACTTTTGCCTTATGGCGAATGCGGCCCGCATAGACCGGATTGGTCAGGATGTAGTAGATGTGACCAAAACTGAAGGGCGTTCCACCCTTCGACCGGCCCGATGACAATGTGTGGATGGCTGTCTTCAAATCCAGCTTATCAGCCTGATCTTTCACCGCCCGAACCGAGCCATGTTTTTTGTAGAGATCGTAGATCGTTCGGATAATCTGTGCATCCGGCTCTTTGATCTTTAGCGTTCTGCCATGTGGTTCATAGCCCAGCGGCACATTGCCCCCCATCCAGAGGCCTTTCTTCTTGGAGGCTGTGATCTTGTCGCGAATGCGTTCAGCCGTAACTTCCCGCTCAAACTGGGCGAAGCTGAGCAACATGTTCAGCGTCAGCCGCCCCATGCTTGTGGCGGTGTTGAACGATTGGGTCACAGATACAAACGACGCGCCAGCCTCATCCAGAACCTCGACGATCTTGGCAAAATCCCCCAGCGATCGTGTCAGCCGGTCGATCTTGTAGACAACAATCCGATCCACTTTGCCGGACCGGATATCTGCCATCAACCGTTGCAGCCCGGCACGCTCCAGTGTCCCGCCCGACAGCCCGCCATCATCATAAGAATCAGGAACCAGAACCCAGCCTTCAATCTTCTGACTGGCGATAAAGGCCGTACAGGCTTCGCGCTGTGCATCCAGCGAATTAAATTCCTGTTCCAGCCCGTCTTCCGTGGATTTGCGGGTATAGATCGCGCAGCGGGTCTTCTTCATGTGCCACTGCCCGATTTGCTGTTCAATCCAAAGAAGCGCGGACCGGACCAGCTTGTACCGGTGATGTGAAGTGCAATGGCCGACAGCGACTTAAACCGCTCACCATTCATTACGTATCCATCATCGCTCACATCGACCTGATACCGCCGCCCGTTCCATTCCCTGACAAGCTGCGTCCCAGGCCTGATTGCGGCCGGTTTGCTCCTCACGGTTTTACCTGCGGTTGCGGAATTGAGAGCTCGCTTCATGTCCGGGGACAGCCCGCCAAACCGGCGGCACTGAGCATGCCAGATCAGAGCCTTGCGCATGAAGGTCATCGACAAAAAGTGAGGTGGTGTGTTGTCGAAAGCCCCCCTCCAGGCCACTCGAAGGGCGGAACGGTCCATGTCAGCTAGTTCTGCCCAACGAGCTTCTACCGCGCTCTCAGTAGTCATCAGACAGAATCCACCGCGGGCTTATTGACAATGCAGTATCGCAAGGGCTTGCCGCTGCCCGGCTTTTCAGCTTCCAGTACGTATCCTGACTTGCGCAGGCCCGTCAGTGCGGCACGTGTAGAGTGAGGCTGCCAGCCGAATTTTGCGCTGATGGTGACGACATCAGCCCCGGCTTTCCGGCTCAGCACCTGAATCAGTTGCGCTTTCTTGGTTCGCGGTTTTGTTTGCTGGGTCATGGGGTTCTCCTGTTCAGACCACACAGAGCCGAAATGGCTCTGCTACTGACCACAGCCCGGAGGTCCGGGCGGAGAAGTTTATGCGCACGCTTAAGGTGTGTCGCTACGACAGTACTGCTCTGCTTGCCGCACTAGTCCAGTCATTTTGTGGAGAAACGGCCTAAAGCGGTCCTTGGGCCGGGAATTCGATTGCTGCGGAAGCAGCATGCATTCCGGACATTCGTTGATGTGTAGACCAGGAAAGATATCAGGTATCACCCACGATCATCTTGAACAGCGCCTGCTGGGTTAGATTGAAGCCGCTGACAAATGCCTTTTGGCGGCCTTCCAAATGCCGCTTGCGCCTGGCGTCAGTTGCGCCATGCACGATTGCTGAACGGACATCATAGACCTGTTTGATAGCGGCGCGGATTTCGTCTTTATGCGGTTCATCGATACCCAACAAATCGGCCATCCCATCTTGCAGTTGCCTGCTGATACCAGCGCCTTTGGGTTTGAACATCAATTCCAATGACTGCGATATATCCAACACTCGGTCGTTTGCTCCAAAACGTCCGACGCGCGCCAAAGCTTCTGAGAGCCGATGAATGATCGGTGCAAGACGCTCGAATTCCTCATCTTTTCGATTTTCATAGGCCTGTTTGGCCAGATCGATTGAGTTTGTCTGTAGCTGTGGAGGGGTCCGAAATGGGTCATGCCGACGCCCGACCTGCCGTACTGGCTGCAAGCCGCCGTGGCTGTGGGCCAAGCCCAGCAAACCGCAAGCAGATCGGTGCACACATTCATGTATGAGTGCAAATGGCAGGACAGGTGTTTGGTTCGCAACGGACAGAATCTCCAAGAACGTGAGTGCGTCATCCTCAAATCTTGCCGGCCAATTTGGTGGCTCTTCCCGAAAATCCGTCTTCCTTCGAAACGATGGACGCCAACGGAACGGTTGAACCACAGCGCCAATCTGCCGCCAATCACGCTTGTCCATCTCATCTGGGACAAAATCTCGGATCCACTCGCGATCCAAATAGTCCGATAGTTCGGCCGCTGGTTTGACGATCAAGCCTTCTCGAACCTCAAATTCGTTGCGAATTTCGGGTCCATGGAAAAGCAGAAGATCATAGCCCTGATCGAGCCCACTTGGGACATCAACTGCTAGGGTCGTCAAATTCAATTCAAGGAGAGATCCAAGTTCGTCCGCAGCTCTTACAATACCGCCGTCGCCGTGTTCATCCGCACGTTCCAGCAAACCGGCAACGATTTGTGTCAGCCAGGTGAGCGATGTCCCATTCAAGATCCTGACATGAAATTCATCATTTCCGGCTAACGTTCCAAGCGCCCTGGAAAGCGAGGGATGTGACCTCAGGATACCCCTTACTGGATCAAGCACATCGAGAAGCGGTTTGTAGTATTTCTTCTCAACCGATCGGCAGGAACGGCGCGCGAGATCATAGAGATGGACCAAGTCATCCTTGGGAAAAGGCGTTTCATCTTTTCCGTTGAATGACACGCGGGTCGGGTAAGAACCCGTCTGCCAATATGCTTCAAGAAAGGGTTCTTGAACTTTTGCGAGTTGGCTCAACAATGGTGCTAGGCGGTCGCACCATGACTTCAAAGAAAACTTCATCAGGTTCGTATAACCGAGATTGTTGTAGTTGACATCGGCCCAATCCGGTGACTGCCCTCCAACGAATTTCTGTGTTGCAACTATCTAACAACAGACATTGTGGACCTGTCGCGGTTTGATGCCGCTCCTTTGATAGCATTTATTGCAGCAAAGGAGACGAACTATGGGAACGAAACGGACGGACGAATTCCGCCAAGATGCGATGCGTATCGCATTGACCAGTGGGCTGACGCGTAAGCAGTTTCTGATGATCTGGGCGTCAATGTGTTCTTGAGGTGCTCTTCGCTTAGCTGGCCTAGCCATCGGTATGTGGCCTCGACTAAAATGTGAGTATGTAAGCCAACCTACAATTCATATAAATGGCGGCCATCTAGCTTTATGCAATAAGCCTTTATGTCTGGCGCTCCATCAAATGTTGCCGTCCCAACGCTATAGTCCAACGCATATCGTCTTGGCTGGGTGTAATACACATGAGCGGGCTGACGCCCTGCTCTCTCTAGAGCAAGAGCAAAAAGGCACATTGCTAGTGAATGTGTTTTCGGTCCAAGTGGCGCAAGTGCACAGGCGCGGTCGCCTCCGTTTGTAACGCGGCACAGAGCTTCAAATGCGTCCGGAACATCAAAGGAGTGAACTTGCCAACGATCTTCAGTTCTGAGATTTCGGTTCTCAACTTCACTTTCGAGACTCCTGAGAAACTCCCAATTGCGAAAATAGTTTGGGGGGCCCGGCGGAAACGGAAAGAGATATCGTATTTTCTCGATATCGGCTTCAAATAGGTCCTTCAGACCAAGCGGGGCAAATCCAACACCTACGACCAGATCATCGTAGCGTGCTTCTGCTCGTGGCTGATCAAATGTGGGAAGTGGACCCAGCGGAAGAGGGTCGGAAGACAACTGATCACCGTGTCTAGCCCCCTAAAACTGAGCCACTATTTGAGTGTCACAGGAGGAAGAAGGGATGGCTCGGAAACGGTATTCGGATGAGGATGCGCTGAAGATATT